>CADEFG010000693.1 GCA_902826505.1 uncultured Acidobacteriota bacterium | reverse complement strand
CTAGAGCCTGTTAAGAACTATTGAACTGAATTTGATAAATTTTGGATATGAGTCGAAAGCCATATCCAAGCGATGAAAGTCGCGAAGAATGGGCATTTGTTGCTCCATATTTGACCTTGATAACTGAAGAAGCACCGCAACGCGGGCATTCTCTGCGCGAAGTTTTCAATGGCTTGCGGTGGATGATCCGAACCGGTGCAACGTGGCGGATGATGCCGCACGACCTGCCGCCGTGGGATACGGTTTATCAGCAATCGCGAAGATGGATCAAAGCCGGAGTTTTGAGGCGATCGTGGCGGATTTGCGGGAAATTCTGCGGATTACAGCGGGCAAGAAAGCGAAACCGACGGCGGTTATTTTTGATTCGCGAACCTTGCAATCGTCGCCCGAATCAGGCGAGTGAGCCGAGTATGATGGAGCGAAATGGCGACGTGGAAGCAAAACGCATATCGCGGTCGATACCTTGGGGAATTTGTTGGCATTACTGGTCACGCCCGCCAACGAGCAGGATCGAGCGCTGGTCGGCGAATTGGCGGAAAAAGTGCAGGAAGTGACGGGCGCGTCGGTGGAGCTGGCGATTGTCGATCCGTGGTTCACGGGTGAGAATGCCGCCGAACAAGCCCAAGTCAATGGAATGCGATTGGAAGTCGTCTAATTGGTGGAAGCGAAAAAATGGCTTTGAGTTGCTGCCGCGGCGGTGGGTCGTTGAACGCTCGTTTGGCTGGGCGGCGCGATTTCGGCGACTGGTGAGAGATTACGAACGATTGCCGGAAACATTGGCAGCACTTCATTTTCTGGCATTTGCAATCTTGATGCTCAAGCGATTTATGGAAATGATGAATTGAAGTTCATAACAGGCTCTAACCAAGGAAGAACAAGAAAAAGCGCTTGAGATCGCGCTTCGGAATCCGAAATTTCCGCATCGGCAGCTTGAGGAAATCAAAAAGGAAAACGGCAAACAAATCAGTCAATATATGCGGAATAACCTGCACAAAAAAAAGACTACCTTTGGAAACGGATCAGATTAGGGTTATGGAAGCGTCCCGCTGAAGTTTAAAAAGAGTTTGCCCATCAGGACCTGGCTGAGTAAACAAAGAAAGCTGATGCTGATAAATTGGATATGGTCTATTTTGATGGTTCGGGATTTAATTTGTGGGCGAAAGTCGTTTATGCGTGACAAAAACGAGGCGAGTGCATTACGGTTTCGGTGAAGCGGGGGAAGTCTCCTAATGTTCTCTGCTTTCTGTGGCATCGCGGTCAAAAGTTTTAATAGTTTGTCTTGGAAGGTTCAATTGATTCAAATGCGGTGATTACCTGTTTTGACGTAATTTCCCAAAGCATTATCAAAGAAACAGTGATAGTTTTGGACAATGCCCCGAGTTATCGCAGTAAGGAGTTTGAAGAAAAGATCGAGGAATGGGGAAAGTTAGGGTTGAAAATCCATTTTCTGCCGGCTAATTGTCCAATTTTGAAAAAAATAGAGATGTTATGGAAAAAGATCAAGTATGATTGGTTGACGTGGGAAGCCTACAGCTCATATAAAAACTTAAGTCAGGAACTAGACAGCATCCTTTCACAAATCGGCTCGAAATACCTGATTTCTTTTTCTTAAGTGCTTGGCTTAACTTTTCATCAGTCCCGCCGCAAACAACTGACAGCCGACTGACCGAAAGCTCTCCGCAGGAGGAGGAGGTGAAAGAATTTCGGAATTGCCCATCAGAAAAAACGGCACAAGTCAGGCGCTCTATTTTGCCTTCGCTCTCTGGTGAGAGAAGGCATACCCTGCCGGTTACTGCAGGACGCTTGAATTATATCTGCGGAACTCAAATCCGTCAGCACGCGCATCTTCCGCTCTTCTAAAATAGATCAACTCGGCTTTTGGTTTTTCCGAGCCTCTGTGATTCAAATAGTCGAAGTGAACCTTTAACTTGTTTTCATCGTTAAGGACCCCATGATTATCTCGAAAATATTCGAGGACATTGACCTCTTTCAAGGCGGTCGCCTGATCAACCCAAGGCTCAATGCTGCTGTCATATGCCTTCGGATGACCGATTCCAACCGGATACGATTCAATAACCAGACCAGCGTGGGATTTACTCAATAGTAAATCACCTGACTGTGGTCCGAAAGGATTAACTTCGGTGTTTTTTTTATACAGCACTCCTGCGTTTATTCGATTTTTTACGGCAGTGTAGTATTCATCTTTGTTTTTCCAGGTATAGTTGGTACCGGTATAGATGCTAAGACCCTTTGGAATCTCGACTGGAGCATATTGCCAACCGATCTCGCCCCGTGAATTGACAGCAACATTCCCGGTCGGCACATCAATCCGATCATAATTAACATGCATTCCGCTTGTCGGGTATTGACCATCAGCCTTTGAGCTGTAATGAATGTCCTGATTATCAGTAAAGGTGAGCGGAAGCCCTTCACGGGCGGCAAACTCTACAATCAAAAGCATTGACAAATCCGCACAGTCCTCTTCCCGTCCTTTCACCCCGGACGCGGAAACATTTACATATTTTCGATAAGCATCATAATAGGCGTTTGTCCAACTACTTGTGTGATTCCACGCAGCCATAATTCAAAATCCTCCTAAAAAATGATGACGTGCCCGACCGCTACTTTTGCCTTTTCGCTTATGTATTTCGAAAAAAGGATTCATAAGATGAGAAAGGCAATTTGAGATTTTAGATTGCCGAAAGCAGTTTTGGGATTTAATTCGCGCAAATCCAACATTCTCAAACACTAACGAATCGAGATCGAAGTTCCGCTTGAGGGCTTGTTAAAAAACCTAACGAAATGTTTTTCACGAAAAAGATTCTGATCCTGACGATAACGGTAAACCAAATTCTGCCATTATCAGTTTTTGAACTCAAATCCGACAAGACAAAAGCATGACTTTTTTGTTCAGAATATTAAAACTAGACGGGCGGAATCACGCCAGTTGAAAAACAAATGTTAGGTTAAAAGCCTGGATGGTGGTTTTCAATCTTTTAGCGCTGGGAGAATCCATTAAATAGGGCTCATGTATGAGATTGTTCTTTGACCTTGACAGCGATTTT
>CADEFG010000692.1:1538-3066 GCA_902826505.1 uncultured Acidobacteriota bacterium | reverse complement strand
CCCTTAAAGTACGCGGGATTGTCTTTCCCGACCTTCAGTTCCTCGGTCATTGTGAAAAGCCCCGGAGACGCAACATTGCCGTTTGAGAATTTTACAAAACTCGTCGGTTTCGGCATCAGAAACTCGCCCAAACTGAAGACGATAAAATCGGACGGATAACAGCGCAGGTCAACGATCAAACCTTTTGTTTTTGCAATTTCGGGAATTAAACGGGCTATTTCTCCGGGCTTGAGCGAACCCGGGTAAAGATAGGCAATATCGGTTTGAAGCAGTTTGAAAGCCGGAACGTCTTTACTAAACATCTCGCGGTAATTAACTTTCAATTTATCCTTTGGATAGGCTTCGAGCTGAATTTCCTGCGAGCGGTTATCCCGCTTATATTTTATTTTCAAAAAATTTTCGTTGGTCTGCAGAAGATATTTGGCAATATCGCGAAGCTGCGTCGGGTAGTTTGAAGCCGGCGTCAGCGCCAGACGGTCTTTAACGATCTCGGAAACCTTGCGCCCGTTGATCGTTTCGATGATGTCGCCGATCTTCAAGCCCGATTTCTCCGCCAGCGTTTGATCCCAGAATTTGGTAACGACCGCCCGTTCCTCGATAAACGTGACGCCGACCGGCGCGGAATTGAGCCCCCGAAATTTTTCAAGAGTTTCATCCTTACTCCAAATGTTGGCGTGCGTGTCGTGAATCCGGGCAATCAGCGCCAGCACCGCTTTTTTATATTCAAGCTCGCCCGCCGCATTGACGAATTTCGGGATAAATTCGGGCAAAACTTCGTTCCAATCCTCATCGATCAGATGCCGGTTCGGAAAATAATACTGGATGATATTCCAGTAACGAAAAAGACTTAAAAGCCTGAAGCCCGCGTCCGGCTCTTTCATCGCTTGATAGGCTTCCTCGTTTTTGAACTGGGGATTGCCGATCTGCGGAAAAAGACCGATATAATAATGCTTTTTCGCTCTTTTCGCCGTGCGGACGCGATTTAACTGGTCGGTCAGTTTGGCGCCGAGATTTTTGGAGTTGAGCCACGCCAGATCGGGATTGAGCTTGATTTTTTTGGTGACGGCGGCTTCCGCGCCGTTCGTCTCGAACGAACCCAAACTCTCGACCCAAACCGAGAGCGCGTTGTTCCTTTCGGTTTGATTTTTCGATTCGAGAATTTTCGGCAGAATCCTGAACAGCTCGTAATCCCAATTATAATCGCCGCGCGCAATTGCCGGGTGATGATATTTCAAAAATCCCCAGACTTTTGCCAGAACCGCCAGATTCTCTGTCGCGGAACCGCCGCGCCCGATGGCGTTGATCTTTGAGCCGAGATCGAATTCTTTGTCTTTAACGGCTTTGTATTCGACGCGCGGACGAGAGGCTGCTTCGGTGATGTCCTTGCCGTCGATTAAAACCTGCAGATCATCGACCCATAATTGACCTTTTCCCGTCAGAAGCGCCCCGATATTGATCTTCTCCGCTTCTTCGGGCAATAAAAGTTTGATCGAATACTGGGTCCAGTCGGATGAACCGTTCAGACCGC
>CADEFG010000692.1:0-1528 GCA_902826505.1 uncultured Acidobacteriota bacterium | reverse complement strand
ATTGCAGCATTTCGTTTTCACCGTCAATTCGCAGCCACAGCCCGACAAAACCGTCGGTCACGTTTTTATACTTGATAAACCCGCGAAGCTCGATTTCCTTGCCTTGATAATTTGCCGGAAATGTCGAGGCGATGGCACCTAAAGAGTTTGCGGATTTTTCGTTCGGCGCTTCGATCAGAACGGAATTTTGACCGCTTTTGGATTCGGTCGCGTCGATTTTTAAAAGATAGCCGCTCCCGAATTGATACCATTGATCGGGCAGTTTCTCGCCCGCTGAAACCTTCTCGAACCCGAGGTTGAAATCCGCCGATTTCTTTTCGGTTTGTCCGAAAGTGTTGAGAAGAAAAAAATTAATTAGCATCAGCACCAAAAAGATCTTCATAATTGCTTCTTCCTTTTTTAAGTTTCGTCTTTTTGCATTTCGACCAGAATCCGTTTCTGCCCGCATGATCTTAATTTCCCGGAATATATTTCCTTTCAATATGACCTTCTAACTGGGTCGGGTAAAAATACACTTCGCGCAGGTCGCCTTTCGCGTAACGAAGCGCCTGGTCGTTGAAATGCGGTGAACGCGGATCGCCGCTTTCGCCGCCGGCGGTCACGGCTTTCGCACGAACTTTTTTGCCGAACTCGACGACCGCCACAAAACTGTTGCCGCTCGTGCCGTACCATTTCTTGAAATTGCGACTCTGTGCGACACCGAACGACGCCAGCGAACCCCAATTTCCCGAAGTAAATCCGACGGGAATACTTGGCGCGTCATCCTTAAAAGGATGAACGATGTCGCCCGTCAGCCGTTGAAAACGATTGATCTCGCCCCAGGGCGTGCGCCATTTTCCGAAATCTGCCGCGAGCTGCTCCGAAGCGCGTGCCAGCGCTTCAAGCAGCTGCGCCGGTGTTGCCTTTGACGACACGAGATCCTGCGACTGGACGCCCGGACTCCAGCCTATTTCACCAAGAATCTCACCGCCCCAGAAGATCGCGAGCGAGGTCGCGACCGAGTCAGTCGCCCAGCGCAGATCCCACTCGCGCAGAACGGTAATCTGATCCGCCAATTTTGTCTTTAAAGGATCGCCCGGCGGCAGTTTGTCCCACGCCGCGACGAGTGCCGGAACGGTTTTTTCAAACCACGGCAGATAACTGTCGTAAGCGGCATCACGCAGTTTGTCGAGCGTGAAGTCGCGGCGGTTCTCAAGCACCCGGATCGCGTGCAGCCCGCGCGCCGATTCGATCCCATTGTCAACATATTTCGGGAAATCCGACTGCTTCAAACTGCTCGGACCGGCAGCAGACCAGGGCGAATTGTTGCTGTTATAAAGCCAGCCGCTCGCCGGATTGAGCAAATTCGGCGATTCTTCCAAAGTCAACAAACCCTTCCAGTCGCTGTCCGGGTCGCTCCCGTCAACCGGTTTCGTCCAGTCGAATCGAGGATTCCGGCGCGGGATGAAATTTGCGTGAAAATAGGCGATATTCCCGTCGGCATCGGCATAGACCGTCGCGTTCGACGAATTGGTATGAAGCTCCATCG
>CADEFG010000691.1 GCA_902826505.1 uncultured Acidobacteriota bacterium | reverse complement strand
CGAGCATATTTTTTTCGCGCGCCGAATCGCTTTGCGAGTGATAAATGACGGCTTGCATAAACCACGCATCGGAGTATTTCCGGTCGAGCGAAATGGCAGTTTGCAAATGACGCAGTGCCAATACCTCGTCTTTCTGCTGAAAATAAGCGCAGCCGATCAGATAATGCAGCTCGGCAATTTCTTCTTTTTCCAACGCCAGTTTGAAAGCCGCGATGCTCTCGGTCCAATTTTCCTCGAACGCCGCCAAAAAACCCCAGATAAAATTGGCGACCCTTGATGTTTCTTCGTGCTCGGTTAAAATACTCAAAAACCGGCGGGCTTTTTCGGTTTCGGCTTCGTCGGCATAGATCGCGCCTAAAAAAAGGAGAATGTCGAGATTGTCGGGTGCGCGTTCAAATGTTTTTTCGAGATATTTTTTGGCTTCGGAAAATTTGTCGGCGAAAAAATAGGTTTTGGCGATAAAAAAAAGCAGCGCGACGTTTCGCGGCGAAAGCAGCGCGGCGCGTTCGAGCATCCGAAACGCTTCTTTTTCCTCGTTTTGTTCCAACAGTTTGACGCCTTCTTCGAGCAATTTCGTAAAAAGCTCGACATTCGGCGAATCGTGTTCGGCAATCGCGTTTTCGATGACCAGCGACTTTTTATCTTTTGGCGTTTTTGAAGATTCGTTTTGAAATTGATTTTCTTTTCCGGCGCTGAGACCGAGTTTTTGCGCCAGCAATTTAACCTGCTTTTGCGAATCCTTGACGATTTTTCCCTGCTCCCGAATGATATCCATCGCAATTCGCAAACTTTCGCTCATTTGGACGAGCCGCAATTCAAGCAGCGAAACTCTTTCAAGCAAATGATCTTCGTAGAACGACGGCACATGATTGGTGTCGTATTGCAAGGAATTCGGAAAGACGACGAGCAGCAAACGCGTGCCGCAATGCTGGCAATGCGTGTCTCTCAAACTGTTTTGCGTGCGGCAATTCTGGCAGTAAACTGAAGGTCTTTCCACAAAATTAATGATGAATGATGGATGATGAATGAAAAATAAAATTCATCATTCATCATTCACAGTTAATCCAAGTCCAACGGATTCTTGAACGGAACATCTTTTTCGTCGCCGGCGCGTTTCATCGCTTCTTTGAATTTTTCGTCCAAAAGCCGTTCCCGATCCTTCATCGAAGACATTTCCTGCGAAAAAAGCTGATCGCGCAGCTCTTTTTGTTTGCTTAGCTCGCCTTTTAGATCTTCGAACGAACCGTGAATTTTTTTCTTTTCCTCGTGAGCAAGAATCGCACCGGTTTGCGCGTCGATCGTCAGCGCGGCTTCACAGCACGGGCAAATAACACTGAATTTTTCCATAGCCCTCAAATTATACAATAATTATTGTGGTTTTTCGTCTTTTTTCGCTTCGGGTTTGACCGGCGGACTGGTCGGCGCGGTCGGCGCCATTCCGATGATCTCGATAATATTTGCCGGGGCGATCGCCGCATAATTAGTCATTTTATCCGCCGGCGCGTCAACGACCTGGCCGTTTTTCAAATAAACCTTAAATTCCTCGGTTTTCCCGTCCATGATTTTCTCGACCTTCGCCAAAACCGGATGGCTGTTAAAAGTTCGGGCTTCAAAAAAGAGCAGCCCCCGACTGCCGGAAGTGATCGTCGAATCATCGGGCGCCGATCGCGAATTGATGCCTGCCTGATTATTGACCGGTTTGACCGGAATGACCTTCAAATTGTCATTTGACGCGTTAAAAGCGTTCGGATTAACATTTTGCATTCCGTTATAAGGCTGCAATCCGGTTGAGCCTGAGTTTGTCGCCGCCGCGGTGTTGGCGTTTGCCGGATTTGTGTTCGGTGCGCTCGGATTTGCGCCGTTGGTCGTTTCGTTTGTCCCGGCAGTTGAAGAACAACCGCTCAAAACAACTAAAATCGCGATGCTAAGAACAAAATACTTCATTAATTTCTCCCTAATTTCCGCCAAAGATTTTCTTTGACCTTTTGCCATTCGTTATCCAAAATACTGAAATAAACCGAATCGCGCAAACGTCCCGACTGACAAATCATATGCTGGCGAAAAATTCCTTCCTGTTTTGCGCCGAGCCTTAAGATCGCGTTGCGCGATTTTTCGTTGAGGGCGTCGGTTTTGAATTCGACGCGAAGACATTTCCACGTTTCAAAAGCGTAGGTGAGCATCAAAAGCTTGGCTTCCGTGTTGACATAAGTTCTTTGCCACGCCGGATTGATCCACGTCCAGCCGATCTCGGCGCGGAGATTTTCCGCGCTGATGTTGCCGAAACGAGTTGATCCGACAACCTTTTCGGAAGATTTTTCGATCGTCACAAAGGGCAGCGAAACGCCGCGAAACTGTTCATCTAAAGCGGTGTCAATGTAATTTTTCATCGCTTCGGGCGTCGTCATTTGGTCGGGACTCCAGCGCCAGATTTCATCATCTAAACCGGCTTCGCAAAGCGCCGCGTGATGTTCGGGTTCGAGCGGCTCGAGCCTCACAAATTCGCCGTCTAAAATTACTTTTCCAACTTTCATAATTTTACAAAATTAAAAAGTCAGCAGCCAGTTATTACTGACTACTGACTACTGACTGCTGGTTACTAAACGAATTAGATGTCGTAATACATCGAAAATTCGAGCGGATGCGGACGCAGGCGAAGCGGTTGAATTTCGTTCTCGCGCTTGTATTTGATCCATTTTTCGATCATTGCCGTCGTAAAAACATCGCCTTTCAGCAAAAATTCATGATCGTTTTCGAGCGCGACCAAGGCTTCGTCAAGACTGCCCGGCAGCGACGGCACGTCCTTGAGTTCTTCGGGCGACAGATCGTAAATATCTTTGTCGAGCGGTTCGCCCGGATCGATCCGGTTTTGAACGCCGTCGAGACCCGCCATCAGAAGCGCCGCAAAAGTGATATACGGATTGCACGACGGATCGGGCGGACGAAATTCGAGCCGTTTGGCTTTCGGCGATTGCGAAAACATCGGAATCCGCACTGCCGCCGAACGATTACGCGCCGAATACGCCAGATTGACCGGAGCTTCAAAACCCGGCACGAGACGTTTGTAGCTGTTCGTC
>CADEFG010000690.1 GCA_902826505.1 uncultured Acidobacteriota bacterium | reverse complement strand
GTCACGATTTTAGAAAGTTAATTGATTTAAGAAATTTAATCAAGCAAAAATTCGGCGATCTTTTCGACGACGAATTCTTGCTGTTCGCGTTTTAACTCGGGGAAAATCGGCAGCGCGAGAGTTTCCCGCGAAGCGCGTTCGCTTTCCGGAAAATCGCCCGTTTTGTAGCCGAGATAAGCAAAACATTCCTGTTCGTGAAGCGACACCGGGTAATAAATATCGGTGCCGATCTCGTTTTCCGCCAAAAATTGTTTGAGCGCGTCACGCCGTTCGGGGACGCGGACGACAAATTGATTATAAATATGCCGGACATTTTCGCGCTCGAACGGCAAACCGATCTGTTCGGTCAAACCCGCATCGGTGAATAACCGGCGGTAAAAATCGGCATTCGCTTTGCGTTTGTCCGACCACGAATCTAAGAAAGGCAGTTTGACGCGCAGAACCGCGCCCTGAAAACCGTCGAGCCGCGAATTCAAACCGACCCATTTGTGATAATAACGCTCGAACGAGCCGTGGACGCGCAGCGCGAAAAGTTTGTGCGCGAGTTCGTCGTCGCCGGTCGTCATAAAACCGCCGTCGCCCATGCCGCCCAGATTTTTCGACGGATAAAAGCTAAAACAGCCGATCTCGGACATCGCGCCGGCGCGAACACCGCCATCTTCCGCGCCGATCGCCTGCGCCGCGTCTTCAACGAGCGGAATATGATATTTTTCGCTGATCCGGCGAAGTTCCGACATATCGGCGCATTGCCCGTAAAGATGGACGGGTTGGATCGCTTTGGTGCGCGAGGTAATTTTCGCTTCGATCTGCGAAACGTCCAGATTATAAGTTTTCGGGTCAATATCGACAAAAACCGGTTTGGCGCCGAGCCGTGTGATCGAGGAAGCGGTCGCAAAAAAACTATACGGCGTTGTGATGACCTCATCGTCCAGACCGACATCGAAAGCCATCAGCGCGAGCAGCAGCGCGTCGGTTCCCGAAGCGCACCCGATCGCGTGTTTCGTGCCGCAATAGGCGGCTAATTCTTTTTCGAGCGCGGCAACTTCCGCGCCCAATATAAAACCGTTCGTATCCAAAACTCTGCCGAGCGCGGCTTCGATCTGAGGGCGCAGGGCTTGATTTTGTTCGGCTAGATCTAATAAAGGAACTTTCATTTGTTTGGTTTTGGTTTTTGGTCTTCGGTTTTTGGTCTTGTTGTGAACGAAAATCCAAAGACCAAAAGCCAAAAACCGAAAACCGAAATTGATAAGTTTAATTTTACCTAAACCTTTACCGATTTGCATTTTGCGCTTTTCTTTTTTAGTTTTATTACAATGATTTCCGACAAAAAAAAACGCACCGGCGAAATAATCAAACGGCTCAAAAAAGAATATCCGGACGCGCATTGCGCGCTCAATCACACGAACGCTTTCGAGCTTCTCGTCGCGACGATCCTGTCCGCGCAATGCACGGATGAACGCGTCAATATCGTGACCGCGACGCTTTTTCGCAAATACCGTTCGCCGCAGGATTTTCTCGACGTTTCGCCCGAAGAACTCGCCCAGGACATCAAATCGATCAACTTTTTCAACAACAAAACAAAAAGCATTCAAGGCGCGGCGGCGAAGATCGTTGAAAATTTCGGCGGCAGCGTTCCCCGCACGATGGATGAATTATTGACCTTGAACGGCGTCGCCCGAAAAACGGCGAACGTCGTTCTCGGCAACGCCTTCGGGATCGCCTCGGGCGTCGTCGTCGACACGCACGTTTCGCGGCTCTCGCAAAGATTGGGTTTGACCGAAGAGAAAACGCCCGAAAAGATCGAAAAGGATTTAGCCGAACTCGTCGCGCCAAAAGATTGGGTGATGTTCCCGCACTGGCTGATCTTTCACGGCAGAAAAATTTGCAACGCCCGCAAACCACGATGCGCCGAATGCGTTCTCAACGATATTTGTCCGAAGATCGGGGTCGGTTAATTTTCGCAATGCCGTTTTGAGATTAAAATTTCTCCGGTTTTGTGATAGATTAGTAGCCCTATGAAAAACTACAAGGTAACTCTTAACATAACAAGAGCGGGCGAAACGGAAATTTTGGATGCCGAATTCGGCGGCAGAACGCCGGACGAAAGCATTACGAATTTGATGGATCTGGCATTTTCCCTCGGTCGTGACGCGGCAGTCGAACATTTTTCGGTGATGAGCGTTGACGAGATCGAAGAATTCACCGCCGCCGCGCCCATTTAATTCAGTCGGGCGAAACGCATTGATTTTCAAGGTGTTCGCCGCGCTGAATCATATCTTTTGAAGAAATCCAAGCCGCTTTTCAAGGGCGACTCGTTGTTTTTTTACGAACTGTAACGGGCAAAAGGTTTTTAAAATTCCATAATTCCGCCACGTTTTCCACATTTTACTTTTAAACCGGAAAAGGCTGATAGTCAAAATTATCAGCCTTTTCCGGTAACCAAATAAATTGACTATCGCGGGATCGGAACATCACCGGCAATTCCAAACTGCACGATCCGAATATTTTGATTTGAACTTTGCGTAATATACCAGACGCCTTGCCTGAAAACAGCAATGTCGAATTTCCCATCGCCGTCAAAATCGCCTTTCAATGGAACATCCGTACTTATCCCGAACTGAGTCGTGATGTATGAATTATCCTGGCTTAAATGAACATACCAGATACTTGTTGATGGTCTGAAGACGGCAAAATCCGTTTTGCCGTCACCGTCATAATCACCTTGAATGGGTTGATCCGCCGTGATCCCGAACTGCTCGATCCGAACATTGAAATCACTGCTTTGAAAAACATACCAAACACCGTCCCGAAAAACGCCGAGATCAGCTCGCCGGTCGCCGTCATAATCAGCCGGCACGGCAGCGTCGGTTGATAATCCGAATTGCTGAGTTCGAATATTTCCGTCGGAGCTTTCTTTGATCTGCCAAACTCCCTGACTGAAAACGGCAAGGTCCGATCGCCGGTCGCCGTCATAGTCGGCGGGAACTGCGCTATCGCCAGTTTGACCAAACGAAATAGCCGCAAAAGTATTATTACCGCTAAAGAGCAAATACCAGACACCGTTTCTAAAAACAGCCACG
>CADEFG010000689.1 GCA_902826505.1 uncultured Acidobacteriota bacterium | reverse complement strand
ATCAATACCGACCAAGCCATTTTGATGCTTGCCGCCGGTCGAACCGATGAAGCCTTCCGGCAGTGGGAAAAAACGCTGGATTTAGACCCGAATTTTGCGATGGCTTACGAGCATCGGTCAACTGCTTATCAGGTTTTGGGCAATGAACCGGCGGCGATCGAAGATTTTTCAAAGGCAATGGAACTCGGCGGAAAATCTGCCGGAAAAGTTGCCGAATTTCGTCAAACGGCTTTGAAAGACGGATTAAAAGCCGTTTATCAAAAGGAATTGAACAATTTGCTGGCGCAGGAAAAAAGCGGCGAAAAGGTTTCAGCCGTCGCGCTCGCCTTATATTTTACTTTGCTCGGACAAAAGAATGAAGCTTTCAAATATTTGGAAAAGGCTTTTTCCGAGCATAGTGCCGAAATGGTTTTGCTGAAACCGGAAACGCGCTTTGCCGCTTTGCGCCGCGATCCGCGTTATGCCGATTTGATGAAGCGTCTCGGGTTGCCCGAATGATTTCGAAATGACGAATTTAGCGGGCTGGAAAAACAATAAAAACCACGAAAGATGAACGGCGGTTTGTGAAATTGAACTATTCGCGCTTTGAGAATTCAAAGACGGCAAGCGGGTGGATTGAAACGGTTCATCCGCGTTTCTTGTTTTTACCTTGATTGAGAATCATAAACGAACTAAAATCAAGAAGAAGTCGTAAGAAAGGAAAACTGCCGTCCGAGATTTTGTAGCAGACAAAAAACAAAAATAGTTTTTCGCCCGTATCCGAAAATCAAGATGAAAGAATGTCAATTGTGTAAAAGATGTTATGCCGATGAGGTTACTACCTGCCCTGACGATGGAATGCCAACCGCTCAAACCATCAGCGGCGAACCTGTTTTAGAAGGGAAATATCACTTGGAAAAACGGCTCGGACAGGGCGGCATGGGCGTTGTTTACAAGGCGCGCCACGCATATCTGAAAACTCATCACGCGATCAAGGTAATTCTTCCCGATCTGGTTGGAAACGATCCGCAGCTTGTGACCCGTTTTCGGCAGGAAGCGCTTGCCGCCGCCGCGATCCGGCATAATAACGTCGTCGGCGTCTCGGATTACGGCGTGGTTGCCGGCAAAATGCCGTTTCTCGTGATGGAATATGTCGAAGGCGAATCCTTGCACGACCTGCTCGCCCGCGAAGGCAAACTTTCGCCCGAACGAGCCCTCGATCTGATGGCGGCGATTTGCGCCGGGGTCGGCGCGGCGCATCATCAAGGAATTGTGCACCGCGATTTGAAACCGCTTAACGTGATGATCTGCACGGGCAAAAAATCGATGTCCGAAGCGGTCAAAATTCTCGATTTCGGTTTGGCGAAAATCAAATCGGGCGAGCTGCTCGGTTCATTTATTCAGGCGCAGACGACCGGTTTGATGGGCTCACCCTACTATATGGCGCCCGAACAATGGGCGGACGAAGAACCCGATGTGCGGGCGGATATTTACTCTCTCGGCGTGATGCTTTTTCAGATGCTAGCGGGCGACGTGCCGTTTAAGGGCTCTTCGATCCCGGCGATCATGAAAAAACATCTCTCGGACGCGCCGCCGTCGTTTGCCGAATTGAACCTGAAGATTGCGCCGCAGATCGAATATGCGGTGCGTCATACGCTCGAAAAAAGCCGTGAAACGCGCACCCAAACCGTCGAGCAAATGGTTGAAGAACTATCAAAGGCGGTGCAGACGGCTTCGCAAAATATTCCGTCGGTCGGCTATTCGACAAATTCATCATTGCCGACCTCGCAGCTCAGAATCTTAACAAATCCGGCGCAATCACGGGTTTTTGTCGACAATATTGCGGTCGGGCTGTCGCAAAATGACGGCTGGCTGCTGCTCGAAGGCGTGCAGAGCGGAAATCACCGGATTCGCGTCAGCCACGACGGATTTCAGGATTGGGAAAGCGATGTCGTGTGCGACGGAAAACCGCAGCAGGTCATTATCAGTCTCAATCAGGGAATGGGCAATATTCCGCGACCGGTTGAAACGATGCCGATCATGCAGGGGTCACAACAAAATATTCCGCAAATGTCGCATCCGCAGATGCAGCAAAGCTATTCGGTTGCGCCGCTCAATTCCCAACAGCATATCCAGCAAACCTCGCCGCAGGGGTGGCAGACCGGACCACAGAGCGGATTTATCGAATCGCAGCAGTTGAAAAAGAGCGGAATTTCGCCGCTAATTTTGGCAATTATTGGAATTGCGGGCGTATTAGTACTTATTTCAGGTGGATTGTTTGGAGCTTATATGCTCGGAATGCTCGGCGGAAAACCCGGTGTCAACGGCACGGCAAATGTTCCGCCGACCAATTCGAATTCAAACAATCAAACGCCGCCGCCGGTCAAAGCCGAAATGGTCAAGATCCCGGGCGGGAAATTTACGATGGGACGCAACGGCGGCGATCCGCTGCAAAGTCCCGAACACGAAACGGAAGTCAAAGATTTTTGGATGGATAAAACGGAAGTGACCAACGCGGAATATTTTGCCTTTGTCGAGGCAACCAAATATAATCCGCTGCCGTTAAATTGGGAAAACGGCAAACCTTTGACCGCCGAACTCAATCTGCCGGTTCGGTATGTCAATCTTGACGACATCAATTCTTTTGCCGATTGGCGTTCAAAACGCGATAACGTAAATTATCGACTGCCGACCGAGGAAGAATGGGAATACGCCGCCCGCAACGGCAGCGCCAACAATCTTTATCCGTGGGGCGATGAATTCGACGAAAATAAAGCGGGCGTTCGGAAAGACCTGAATTTTGTCGCGGTCGGTTCAAAACCGGAAGGCGCCAATAAAGCCGGGGTGATGGATTTGGTCGGGAACGTCTGGGAATGGACGAGCACGCCGGCAAATGCCTATAAAGGCTCGCCGCTTTCCAAAAACGTCGAAGAACAGGTTGGTAAAACTCATTTGGTCGTCCGCGGCGGTTTTGAACAAAACAAGGGAATTACGACCGCTACTTCGACTTATCGGGCTTTCAAACTTTCAAAAGACCGCGATAAGGCAATCGGTTTTCGATTAGCGCGTTCCGGTTAAAAAAAATGGAGTTTTTTTTATGTCAAAA
>CADEFG010000688.1 GCA_902826505.1 uncultured Acidobacteriota bacterium | reverse complement strand
CTCTTCGTTCAAAACAGCTGCAAACGCGCGATATTGTCGCCGTGATCAATTCCAACGGCGTGGATTTCAGATTAACCGCCGAAACGAGAAAAAATCTGATCGCCGCCGGTGCGCGTCCCGAAGTGATCAAAGCCGTCGAAGACAATCTGCGGATCGCGCCGACCGACGACATCACGTTTGCCAAAAACCGTAAATCGAAACGCAGTAATAAACCGCTTCCGCCGAATTATGAAGATTTGATCGACCAGGCGATGTTTTCCTACAAAGACCAGAAAAATCCGCAAAACGCGGCGCGTTATCTGGAAACCGCCGTCCGGCTCAACCCGAAAAACCCGGAAGCTTATCAGATGCTCGGGTTTGTCAATCTTTATGGTTTGAATAAACCTGCCCATGCCGAAAAATTGATGCGCGAATCGATCACCAACGGCGGCAGCGCGGTTTTCCGCGTTTACCACGACGACACCGGAAGCTTTACCGGACGGTGTTCGGGGTCGCTCTATATTTCGCCCGACAGCATTCGTTTTGAATCCGACGACAACCGTCACACTTTTGAAACCTCGACCGTCAATATCGATAAATTCAGGCTCGATACGGAATCGAACCGCGACTGGAAAAAATATCCGATCTTTAAGGTCTTTCTCAAATTCGGCAAATCCGATGTGAAATTCCGCTTCGCGCCGATCACCGGCAAAGCGGAAGAAGCGAAAATGGTCGAACGGTTTATTTACGTTTCGAAAAACAACCTTAATTTTGCGGGCTTTTCGATGAATTAATTACGGAAGCAGTTTGTTATTTTGCTTTGTAGATCAAAACTCCTTTTTTCTTGCCTTTGCCGAATAATCTTCCGACGAAAAAACCGACCGCGCCGCCTGCCGCCGTCAGCAAAACTGCCGCCGAATAGTTATAATCCGCTTCATAAACCGCATCTTTATTGATAAATCCGGCGGCGCCGGCGCCGACCAAAGCGCCCGTGATGAGCCCGATATTTTTTGAGCGTTTGCCCGATTTCGCGACGGCGGAATAAAGGGCGGCGATCTTATTTTTGCTGAGCGAAACCGATTTGCCTTTGACGGATAATTCAACCTCGTTGGCGGTCGCCTGAAGGATCGAACCGTGAACGGTTTGACCGTTGACGGTTTTAACGATCAAATCGGTTCCCGCCGCCAGATTTTGCACCGCGCTCCAATCATTTGGCGAGGTTTGCGCAAACGAAAGCGGCGCGGTTGTCAAAAATAAAGAAGCGATCAGAAAAACGATCAAAAATTTAATTTTCATAGAATTCGAGGATAAAGGCGAAAATTGCCGGGCGCGGCGCTAACTGTGAAACTTTTTCAACTGTCACAATCCGCCCGCGTGGCGGATTCAAAATAAAAAGCCCGGCGGAAACTTACAAAGCGTAAATTTCCCCCGGGCTGAAATTATTCTTGCTGAAACAAGGATTTAGAGCGACCATTCGAGCGTCAAAGATTCGTTGATTTGAAGCGCCGCCCAACGGCTTCCCAATTCATTCATGCGGGCAGTGATCGCCGGAAGTCTGGTTTTGATCTTTGCGCGTTCGGCTTCGGACATCTGCCCGAGAACGCTGTCGGCGTTCGGTTTCATTTCGGCGGCGCGCAATCTTAGTTTCGCGTCCGGGCTTTGCGCCAGCCATTCGTACAAACTGACAAAGGTGGCGCGTTCCGATTGAGCGCATTCGTCCAAACCGGTTTTTAACAATTTTTCGCCGCGTCTTGCTGTTTTGCGACGCCGCCGCGAATCGGCGCGGCTGTTCAAGGCTTCGGACGGTTGATTTTGAAAAGTCCCGGCGGTTCCGCCCGCCGCGACCTGTCCGTAAATTCCGTGGCGCAGTTCCAGTTCCTGCTCGACCAGAAAATGAAGCAAGTCATGCGGCATCAGCGGATCGAAGCCGGGCGCCGGATTCATCACCAGATCGGGCAAACCGTTTCGTTTGATAATCACCGCATAACGCCGTTCGCCTGTTTTTTGAAATTCCACTTGCATAACTCAATAGTAATTTGGCTTATTGCAAATTGTCCATCATTCCTATTTTTTGCCTGATAAACTGCCCAAATGTTAGATCAACTTCGTTGAGCGTTAAATCCTCATGCCAGATTTCGGCGATGCGCCAATTATTTTTTGGAAGAAAACCCGCCGGATTTCCCGCAAAGTCGTCTCCAAAACAAAGAATATGATTTTCAAGTTCTTCAATATCTTCCGGATCGAAATATTCAGACGGTGAAAGCAATCCGCCATAAATCATATACCGGCAGTCATTGACCGAACCGGCGCCGACGATGGAAAGATAATCAAGAAAATCTTTCGGGATTTCACCGTATTTCTTTCGAAGTTGATCTATTTCGTCTTGTTTAAGCGGCGTTGGTTGATTAGCTTGATCAGAGGTCGCTCCGATTTCAGCAAGAAAATTAATGACATCACTAAAATCTGTCATAAACGATATGGTTAGATTATCCAAATGAGCCGTCTGATTGATAAGACGTTTGAAAATAGTTAAATCTCTGCGCCGACGATGCCCATTTTTGCGTAAACGTCGCGCAGAGTTTGACGCGCGATGACGCGCGCCTTTTCCGCGCCTTCTTTCAGGATTCGGTTGAGCGCCGCGTCGTCAAAATCTTTGACGCGTTCCTGAAACGGCTTTAAGTACGCAATGACGGCTTCGGCGATTTCGCTCTTTAAATGCCCGTAGCCTTTGCCGGCGAAATTCGCCTCGCATTCTTCGGGCGTTTTGCCGGTCATCAATTGATAGATCACCAGAAGATTGTTGATCGCCGGGCGCGCCGCGTCGAATTTGATGTCGGTTCCCGAATCGGTGACGGCTTTTTTAAATTTTTTCACGATCGTCTCGGCGTCGTCGAGCAAAAGAATCGAACCGTTCGCGTCAGCGTCGGATTTCGACATTTTTTTCGATGGGTCGGCGAGCGACAGAATATTCGCGCCGACGGGCGGAATATAACCGTCGGGGACGACAAAGGTTTCGCCGTAATCGCGGTTAAAACGGATCGCGAGATCGCGCGGCAATTCGAGAGGCTGTTTCTGGTCGTTGCCGACCGGCACGAGATGCGGTTGA
>CADEFG010000687.1 GCA_902826505.1 uncultured Acidobacteriota bacterium | reverse complement strand
GTGCAGTAGCTTGACCGACTTGTTCCTGATTCGAGGTCGAAATATGTAGCAAAACGCTGCAAATTACTGGTCAAAAGCATTTCCGTCAGTATTTCACCAATCTCAATGGCAACCCGTTGATTGATATTCAGACTTTGTTCGCCGCGCCTTATTCTTTCAGCACAGTCCATCCATTCCAAACTTTCACGAGGTGGCTGACGTTCCTGATTTTCGAGCAGTTCGGGATGAATAACCGACGGCGCGGGTAGTTTTTTGCAAATTGTCGAACTTGTAAAATAATTTTCGATTTTTTCCATTTTGACTTCCGAGCCGATTAAAACTTGCCCCGAAAACTTGCCGTTTCCGCCATCAATCCACCAGCATTCTGGGGCATTATAAGAGTTGTATTTATTGGCTTCTTCAAGGGTGAAGTGAATTTCTCGCCGTGCCAAATGGTTGTCTACGCAACCGACCAAAATCGTTAATTCCTTAAAACCGCTACGACTTGGTTTGATATGTTTTTCGTAATTCAGTTTTTCGTTTGAGTAAGAAACTTCCAATCCCCACGCGAGCGTAATTCTTTCGGCAAGCGTTTGCGCTTTGAATCTGCCGATTTCGGCAGCACAAAAATTACTGCGTGGAATATTGCCGCTTTCCACGATGTCCGGATCAATAATGGTCAAATCCGCCGCTTTACCGATTCTTTTGATTTCAAACAAAAGACGGGCAAGATTCATCGCGGCGAATGAACCCGTGCCGCCCGCGCCGATGAGATAAATTTTCAATTTGCTGAACTCTTTCGGCAGAATTCTTGCCGCATGTGCAAAACTCAAATCAAGATTCATATACCAGCCTTTTTGATTAATTGCTCGTATTTATTCAAATCAAGCACGCCTTCGGGAATTTCGGAGATATAATCCGCTGGAATTTGGGCAAAATAATCATAAACTCCGCAACGAAAGCGAATTTTCGGATTGTTCGTGTGAATGTCAATCAAGATTCCGAAAATACGGAATTTGCCGCTTTCATCTCGGTCATCGGCACTGCTGAAATGAATTACGCCGTCCGGGTGCGTGTGCAGTTCGATACAAGCTTCGCCGTATTCGGAAAGCGAATCATCGGCAATGGTTCGCGCCCATTGCCTTTCCTTACCGATGTTTTTCCAGCACCAATGTCCACTTGCTTCGTGCCAAAAGACAATATAAACATCCTCACGAAACTGAATAGAATCGCTACCAATCCGTGCATTTTCCAAAATTTCTCGCCAAAGATGGCTTGGGATTCGCGGTTTATGCCAGACAATTCCGCCGATTATTTCAGGCAAACCTTTAATCGGTTCACGGCAAACAGGCAGACAAACCGAAAACTCTTTACGTTTCGCACGGATAAACAGCCCGTTTCCCGCCATCAAATATTCAAACATTACTGCCGTTATCGCTCCCGTTTCAGACGAAGCAATTTTATGCTCGACAAATTTCGGGACGAACGGTAACACTTTCAAATTGTTTTGCATATTTTTTTCAAATTCGAGGATTAATTCTTATCAACAGCTTGCGCCCATAAATCCTCAATCGTGGCGTTTATTTCCAAAAGTTCGGAATTGGGAAATCGTTTGACAGGTTTCTTTGCCAAAGCAACCAAAAGATGACGAACATCTTTCGGTTCTGATTGGCATTTTTGAGTTGAATGGTCGCTGTTAAAAGGTGCGTTAAAAATAAGATTCCAAATCAAATCAAGGTTTTCGATTTTGGCTTCAGGAACTTCATTGCTGCCGAAACAAATTTTGCCGCTCGAATTTCCGCCGATATTAGGCAGAGGTGCGACTGCCAATTTTGTTTTTGAATTTACATTTTTCCCTTTCGCCGCCCACAAGTAAAATTCATTTCGGCGACCGAACAAAATCAGAGTCGGCAAGGGAATCGTCATTTCTACAACCTCGCCGCCTTCGGTTTCCACGAAAATCGTTCTCATTCCGGCAGGTTCGTAAGAGAGAATATAATTGCCTTCCGGCTCTTCGCGGTAACGCAAAACTTTGCGGGTAATCCAACCCGTATCAATTCGGTATTCACGAAAAGCGCGCGCGATTTGCTGACTCGACAAGGCTTTAGTGGTTTCTTTTTCGCCTTCGATTCTTTTGAAAAGATATTGACCGGGCAGAAAATACAAAGCCCCCAATGCGTCGGGCGGTGATGTCAAAAGATTATTCATCTCATTTATCCAACCTGTTTTTCGCTTCTTATTCGCCGCTTATTTTGCCTGATGAAATTTGTCCGGTGTTCCAGAGCGAAATCATCTGAGTCAAGATTTCTTTCGGATTTGCCTCAATCAGTGCGTCAAGAAGTTCGGTTTTCTGCAACATTTCCTGCGCCTCAAGGTAACTTTGGCTCAAAAATTGAACCGTTTTTTCATCCCACGAATAGTTTTCGTAATACTGACAATTCGTGTTATCAAGCCACGGCGTGCCGGTTGAATGATCTACCACCTCAAAAACATTAAGATATAACCCAAGTCTTCCTGTTTTTTCCAAGTTCCAGATTTTATCGAATGAATAGCGGTGAATTTCGGGAAAATCGTCTCGATTTAATTTATAATTTTCCTCAAAATACTCCCAAAGTTCGTCTGCCTGACTAAACAGCAGTAACGCTGCAAGGTAAGAAACTTGCAGATATTCATACTCAGGTTCATCACAGCAAAAATCTACATTGAGCGAATAAATGTTGAAATTTTCAAGATCCGCCTCCGGTTCTTGATACCAACCTCCCAGAATCGGAAAGAGATGCTCATTGACGAGTTCAAAAAATTCATTGGTTCGCTCCGTGTAATTTTCGTAAGTTCCGGCTTTGAAAAGACTCGTTTGCGAACGATTCCATTCATCAGGAAAAAATTGACGAAAAAGCAAATATTTTTGCTGTTCAGCAACAAATTTTTCGACTGTTTCGTATGCCGCGAGAGCATTAAAGTTTCGCGCTCTGAATTTGAGATACTCAACCGCTTGAAAGAGTTTTTCGCCAAAGGGTTTGGCTGATTCATTCCAATTTATGATTGGCGGCGTTGCGCTAAATCTAACGGTCATTGTTAGTTAAAATCCGATTGGGATTTGTTCACTCGCT
>CADEFG010000686.1 GCA_902826505.1 uncultured Acidobacteriota bacterium | reverse complement strand
TCGTGATCGTTTGAAACCATTGCGAGATCGGACCGTGAAGCATATGGTGCGCGCCCGTCCAGACATAAACGAAAGCGAGCGACCAGAAACCGATCATCGAAAGTTTATGGCTGTAAAGCGGCGTATTCGAAGCCTTCGGAATAAAATAGTATGCGATCGCCAACCCGACCGGCGTAAAGATCAAACCGACCGCGTTGTGAACATACATCCAGTTGAGATTTGCCTGATTGACACCGGTCGTGAAAAGCGTCGCGAAATTTCCGGTCAGATAGACGAAAGCCGTCCAGAGAATCGTCCCCATCGCATACCAGAGCGAAACATACATCGCCTGATATTTGCGATTCGCGATCGTCAAAAAAAGGTTGGCGCCGAACATTATCCACGCGACGACCACGCCGACATCAAGCAGAAACGGAAGCTCGGCGTATTCCCAGCCCTGGTTCCAGCCCATCAAAAAACAAACCACCGCGCTCAGAATAATGACGTTCCATAAAACAGCGGTCGCCGTGCCGAGCTTTTCGCTCCATAATTTAACGCCGCAAAGCCTCGGGACGATGTAATACATCAACGCCATATCAACCGCGAGCAGCCAGCCGAAAAGCATTCCGTTGACGTGCAGCGGGCGGAGCCGCCCGTAAGTCAATTGCGGAATCGTGCCCAAAAATGTCGGCATCACGAATTTTGCCGCGATAATCAGCGCCACAACCCCGACGATAATAAAATATGTGATCGAACTTATTAAAAATAGTTTTGCAGTCAGGTCTTCGTGAACCGACTCGGTATTTTTTGCCGACGCTGAAACCGGTATTTCACCCGCGTCGATTATTTCTTCTTTTTGCATAAATAGCCTCCGTTTCAAACCTAGTGGCACATCGCGACAAGGTTTGCCGCCATTAAATCTTTTTTGTTTTGGTTCAGGCTTCTGATGTAATTAACCAGATCGCCGACATCCGTTTTTGTTAGTCCGTAATCGATCCAGGGCGGCATTGCCGTTCCCTGCACGCCGTAAAGAATTGATTCAAACATTCTTCGATCCGACGTTTTGTTGACAAAATCGCTATTCAGCAAATTGCGCGGGCGCGGCAGAATATCCAATGAATTCGCGCCTTTACCGTCGGCTTTGCGTCCGTGGCAGCCCGTGCAGCGTTGCAAATAAGTGGCTTCGCCGCGGGCGATCGATTCGGGCGACATCGCGACCGGATTTTGTTCGGGAACGTCACGCGGCTTGATTTCCGTCCGCGCTTCTTTTGTAAAGTTCTGGTTGATGAAGGCAAACACGCCTTTAATCTGATCTTCGTTCAAAACCTTGCCCCAGGCGGGCATCGAAGTTCCGCCGACACCGTTTTTGATCGATTCGACAAAACGCGCTTCGGTTTTGCTGTTCATAAAACCGACATTTGTAAAATCTCGCGGATATGGATCGAGATAGGTCGCGATCAAACCGTGCCCATCGCCTTTTTCGCCGTGACACCGCATACATAAATTCTGATAAATTTCCTGCGGGCTGTTCAAATTCGGAGCTTTGTTCAAACTTCCGAGATAAGCGCTCATCGCTTTGAAATCGTTTTCGGTAAACCCAAAAGTCGGCATGATCGAATCGGGGACAATTGCCCGCGGATCTTTAAAGTGCGCGATCATCCATTTTTCGTCTTTTAACAAACCTTCAAAAGACAAATCCGGGGCGATGCCGCCATCTTTGTCCCCGAGTTTGTGACACGCCACACAGGCGCGTTCGGCAATCAATTGTTCACCCAATTTTACGGAATCCGTCGAAACCGGAGTCGTTGAAGTCAACGGATTAGGCACGGGCGGCGTCGTTGGCGCGACCTGCCCTTTGTTCAATGTCGCGCGATAACGGTCAAGCGTCGTTTCCGCATAATTAAACCCGCGCCGGCTCTTTAAGAAAATAACCAGAGCCTTTATTTCTTCGTCCGTCAGATTGAACTTCGGCATAAAAGAAGTGACGCTGTTGGCGCGTGGGTCGGCGATCGATTCGTGCAGATAATTGAGGTTCCATTTTTTGCCGACATCTGAAAGGTCGGGTCCGAGCGTGCCGTTTGAAATTCCTTCGATCCGGTGACAGCCGTAACAATTTTTCTGGATAAAAAGTTCGCGCCCCTGATTGACCGCCGGCGTTGATTTGAAATCCTTTTCCGAGTGGCATTGCGCGCAGTTTGCCTGCATAAACTCTTTGCCCTTGAGCTTTTCCTTGAAATCAGCCCGCCAGGTTTCCTGCGTGACATATCCGAGCATCGGTTCGGTCCAAAAATGATCTTCGCCGTGCGCGTAATATTCTTCGAGTCCGCGTCCCTGCCCGTCGTGGCAAACCGTACAGCCGATGTCGGAGAATTTATGCCGCCGTTCCCATTTTCCGTCAACCAGTTTATCGCCCATTTCTTCGGAAAACGGATGCGTTTTATACGGGTGCGGAGAATCCTTAAAACGCGGATCGTCCGACCCGATATGACAGGTCGTACAACGGTCAACCCGTTCGTTTCCAAACTGTGTGACGATAATTTGTTCGATTTTCGGACTTCGGTTGGCAAGCGCTTGGCGCTCGTCATCGGTTTTGGCAAGCGTCCGCGCCTGATCAAAATACGAAGTTTGATAATTTTCCCATTTATGGAAAAACTGCTGATAAAACACGAATCCGTGAACCACCAAAATCGCTATACTCGCAACTGCTAATGATAATCGCATTTTCATATCATCAATCCTCAATTCGCTCTAAAATGGCGAAGCAAACTCCCAATTCTGACCACGGAAAAATGTTCCGATAATAATGAGCACAATGTTGACCACGACAAATGTCATAAAGAGCGTATTTGCCAGCAATCTTTCTTTGGCAAACCATTTGCCGACGCCTTTTTGCCCGCGGTCAAAATAGGGCACGATCAATAAGATCAGAACTTCTAAAGCCGGGATGCCGACGCCGCCCCAAAATGCCGAATAACTGACCATTTCCTGCAAACCCAGAAAATACCAGGGCGCTTTTGCCGGATTGGGCGGATGCAGAACATTGACCGCTTCTTCGAGCGGCGCGTTAAAGAAAAACGAAACGACCAGCACACCCAAAACCGTCAAAATAA
>CADEFG010000685.1 GCA_902826505.1 uncultured Acidobacteriota bacterium | reverse complement strand
CAAAATGGCTTGATCGGTATTGATCATCAAATTGAGCGGGTCTAAGTCTTTGGCATGTTCGATCGCGGCGAGTGCTTCGTCAAAACGTCCCAGAGTTGCAAAGTTAAAAGCCTGCACATGATGGGCGCGGGCATAGCGTGGATTGAGTTCGATGGCGCGCCGCAATTCGCGCTCCGACTCCGACCAGTTCCAGCTCAGTCCGTAAACACCGGCTAAAGCCGTATGCGCTTCCGCCAGCGAATCGTCCAGTTCGAGAGCTTTGAGCGCGGCTTCTCTGGCTTTCGGCAAAACTTCTTGCGACGCAAACGGGACGTGCCAGATGCCCTGCACGTAGCTTTCCGCCAAGCCGGCGTAGGCGAGCGCGTATTGCGGATCGAGTCTGATCGCCTCTTCATAATATTCGAGACTTCGTTTGATGCCGTCGGCGGTGCGTTTGTTCCATTGAAAGCGACCTTTCAGATAGGCTTGATAGGCGTCGGAATTATTCGTATTTCGTTTCGCCGAACCGTCACAAAACTGGGTGCGTAATTCGACCGCAATATGACAGGAAATCGTGTCCTGCAGTTCAAAGGCGTTCGAAACCGGTCGTTCAAACTCCTTGCTCGTCCATAAAACACTGCCGTCGCGCGTGCTGATCAAACGCACGCTGACGCTGACGGAATCGCCCTTTCTTTGCAGACTGCCCTCCAAAAGCGCGTCCACATTCAATTTCGACCCGATTTCGAGCGGGTCGGTTTCCTTGTCTTTGAGCGCGAAGGTCGAGCTTCGCGAAATCACCTTTAACTCATTCAAACGCGACAGTTCCGTGATGATGCTCTCGGTAATGCCGTCGCTGAAAAATTCGTTGCCGGCGTCGCCCGTCAGATTTTTGAGCGGCAGGATCGCGACCGAACGAATCGGCGCGGCGGTCTGGACAAGTTCGTTGGCAAAAGCCGGATTTTGTTTGTCTTTCGGAAAATAAACGTAAAACCCGAGCGAAACGAAAAAAAACACGCTTCCCAGCAGAATCAAAGACAAAACATAGGGAAAATTTCGCCTTTCCGAACTGAAACTTATTTCATCTCGCGAACTTTCCCGGCGATCGTTTGCAGTTCCGGCGCGGCGACCGTTGCCGGTGCCGTTTGTTTGAAATTCTGCGACTTCGGCGATAAAACGATAACCGCTGCCGTAACGCGTTTCGATAAATCGCGCCGGTTTTTGCGTGTCGTCGATCGCCTGCCGGATCGCGCCGACCGTTTTTCGCAAGGCATCGTCGTAAACATCGTGTCCGTCCCAAAATTTATCGAACAATTCATCGCGGCTGACGATCCGTTCGCGATTTTCCACCAAATGCGCCAATACATAAAACGGACGTTTCGGCAGATGAATTTCCTGCCCGTTTGCCGACAAAATCTGCGATTTTATATCCAGCTGAAAATCGCCGAAAACGAATTTTTTAGTTTGGGGGCTCACTTCCATCATTGCTTATCTCCAAAATCGAATCGAATCGCGCGAATTTCCGTTTTTTTTCCGATTCTTTTCCAGATTTGACGGCGTTTCCGTCTTAAAATCTGCTTTATCTAAATTTGTGTTTTGGTGATTATAAACCCGATTTTTGGTTTGTCCAAAATCGTGCCCCGTTAATTTTAAAGAAATTCCGAAGGAGTTTGGTATGAAAGGTTTGAAAAATCGTTTTTCCCGGTTTGGTTTCGCGCTCCGCATCGCGATCGTGCTGGTTTCGCTTTTGGTGATCGGGTTTGCCGTTCTTCAATCGCCGACGAATGCTTCGAAAAAAAAGAACGCGCCGGCTGACTTCTTGAAGTCGAGCAATTTATTAAAAGTTGCCGAGTTCGATCCGGCGGCAAAAAAAACCGCCGAAGACTTTCAATTAAAACCTCTCAGCGGCGAGTTTCGCACCCCTGTTTTACTTGATTATCACGCGCCAACCGGCAATCTTCTGATCGCTTCGGGACAACCCGCCGCGCTCGAACTTTTTTCACAAACCGAACGCCGCGAATTTATTTCCGACGCCGGTTTTTCAGAGTTCGGCGATGCCCGAACGATTGCCGCCGTCCGCGCTCAAAACGATGATTTTCCGCGCGGCGAGGTTTTTTTAGGTTTTGACAAAGGCAAAATTCTCCGCCTCGCGGCGGACGCTTCGGAAATCACAAAGATCGAACTGCCGCGCGAAAAATCCGCGGTTGACGGCGGTTTGATCATTGACGAAACAAAGGTTTTCGGCGGCGGTTTGCTTGCCGCGACCGGCGCGGGCAAAATCTGGCGCGTCGATAGTCTGGGCAAACCGGATCTTCTTCTCGAATTAAACACAAAACTCAAAGGCTTGGCGATTTTACCGAACGATTTTGAGCGTTACGGCGCGTTGGCGGGCAAACTGATCGCCGGCGCACCCGAAATGCGCGGGATTTTTGCGATCGACGAAAAGCGGCAAACAATTTTTTTCCCGGTCGGCATCACCCCGCAAGCCATCGGTCTGATCAAAGCAAACGAAAATCTATTTGCCGTTTCGACCGAAAAAAACAAACTTTTCAGCCTTGCCGCCAAAAATCTCGAAAATCTGAACGGCGACCTTTTGATCGCCTCGGCGGATTCGCAGGAATTTTTTATTCTGCATTGGAACGGCGCGGAATTTCAGGTTTCGACCTTCGGCACGGACGAAAAAATCGATCAAATGACCTTTGCGCCGCTGACGTTCGAAGAAAACGCGGGCGGCTGCGTGACATCGCTGGCGCCGCCCGAAAACGTTCTTCAATGGGAAGGCGGATTCGGCAGTTTCAATGTCTCCGCGCCGCCGAATTGCAGTTGGACGGCGGCGAGCAATGCTTCGTGGCTCCGGATAATTTCCGGGCTGAGCGGCACGGGCAACGGGACGGTTCAATATTTTGTCACGAAAAACGGAACGAATCTGCTGCGCGATGCGAATATTACGGTCGACACGCTCGGGCATCGCGTCCGCCAATCGAAAAAAGCGTCAGTGCAATGCAATGCGGGTGCCGATGCGGGCAATCAAAACATCGGCGCGGTCGGCGGAAACGGGACGATCTCGATCAACGGAAATCCGAATTGCGCGTGGAAAGCCGAAAGCGACAGCGCG
>CADEFG010000684.1 GCA_902826505.1 uncultured Acidobacteriota bacterium | reverse complement strand
CACTTGCAAAACCCGACGATATTCGCTTTACCGATATGCTGCCGAAAACCCGTTCGGGCAAAATTATGCGCCGTCTGCTGCGTGAAATTGCTGCCGGCGGAAAGATCGCCGGCGATGTGACGACGCTCGAAGATTTTTCGGTTCTGGAAAAATTAAGGGAAGACGAGGAATAAAAGTCATAAGTCACAGGTCTCAAACCCCAAGAATTCATACTGCAATCAGGAACTTGGGACTTGAGACCCGGGATTTGGGACTTACTAAATCACCAAATTTCGTCGTTCCAAAACTTTTTACGGAATTTGTTTTCCGTCCAAAAGTTTTTGAAATGCTCGATATTCGGTGGTTTTTCTTTTTGAAGGACAATGCTGACGACATCGTAGCGGAATTTTGAGTTTTGCAGCCCGAAGATTTTACGGTAAATTCGGGCGGTTCGCGTAATTTGTCGTTGTTTGCGCAGATCGACGGCGGCGAGCGGCGCGGCAAATTTATCGGACGAGCGCGTTTTGACCTCGATAAAACAAATTATGTTGTCGTCCAAGGCAATCAGATCGATCTCGCCCGAAACGGCAACGCCGCGCCGGTTTCTGCCGATCGGCACTTTAAAATTGGAACAAACCAGCCGCAGCCCGCGTCTAATCAAAAAGTTTGCGGCGAGGTTTTCGCCGATTTTGCCGATCTCGCTCGTTGTTGACTCAGCGGGCGAATTAGGTTCAAAATTAAGCGTCAGAATTTCGGACATTTCGTTTGCATAGTAAAACGATTTTGAAAATTTTGGAAATTATTTTTATGAAAAAAGTCTTAAAAATAATCGCGATTGTGGTGGTGGTCGCTTTTATTGTAATTCAATTTATTCGCCCCGATTTTACGAATCCGCCCGTCAATCAAGCCGAAACTCTGGAATCGGCGACGCAGGTTCCCGAGAATGTGCAGGCGATTTTGAATCGTTCATGCAAGGATTGTCATTCAAATGAAACAAAATATCCGTGGTATTCGCGCATACAGCCGTCGGCGTGGTTTCTCGCCGACCACATCGAAGAAGGTCGCCGCGAACTGAACTTGTCGGTTTGGAAAACCTACGAACCGCGCCGCCAACGCCGGAAATTGGGCGAAATCTGCGAGCAGATCCAAGCCAAAGAAATGCCTTTGCCGTCGTATTTATGGATTCATTGGGACGCCAAAATGTCGGAAGCCGAAATTAAAACCATTTGCGATTGGACGGTGGCAGAACAGGCGAAAATAATCGAAACAAATTAAAAAAAATTGCCAACCCGAAATGTTTTTCGGACATCAAAGGGCGCAATTATCCCCGCATTCCAAATTTTAGAAGTGAAAATTTATCAATTATGACTTGGAAATCCATTTTTTCAAGAATCGTTTTTTTAGCGGTTCTCGGCGCGTTTTTGTTTTCAGCCGTTTCGGCGCAACGCATAATTATAAAAAAAAGCGGGACGGGCAGAGTTTCGTCAAATAAAGAAAACAAAGAAACCAGGGAAAATAAAGTTGATCGCGGCAATTTGTCGGGCGAAGAAACTCAAATCCACTATTTGATCAACAACGAGCGGCGCAAAAAAGGTTTGAGCGATCTTTATTGGGACGAAGAGTTGGCAAAAATTGCGCGCGCTTATTCAAAAAAGATGGCAAAGGAATCTTTCTTCAGTCATTACGACCGCGACGGAAATTCGGTGATCGACCGCGCCCGTGAATCAAATATCAGCGGCTGGAACAAAATCGGTGAAAATCTTTTTTATTGTGAAGGCTACAACGATTTCGATTCGTTAGCCGTTCGCGGCTGGATGAATTCGCCCGAGCATCGCCGAAATATTCTCGACCGTCAATTTACGACGACCGGCATCGGCGTTGCCCGTTCACGCGATGGACGGATTTACATCACGCAGGTTTTTATCCGCGACTAACCAAACCTTAATTTTTTGTTAAATTACAAACCGCAAAGCGCCGATTTTCGTCTATAATGTCAAACGAGGAGGAAATTTCGTATGGAAATTCTGTTTGATAATCCGCTGGCGACAATGTACGGACCGTATTTTCTGATCTTTTTCGGTTTTCTGATTTTTTTTGCCGTAATAATTCTGGCGTTTGTCAAAAGTCAGTTCGACAAAACCAATCATTTTACAATTCCTTCAATTCCGTCGAACATCGACCCTTACGAGATCGCTTATCTTCGCGGCGGCACCAACGAAGTGGCGCGATCGGTGATCTTCAGCCTTTTACAAAAAGGTTTTATCGAAATCGATAATATTGCGACGCCAGCCGTTATCAGGAAAACCCTAAATCAGCCCAACCGAATAGTTTTGGATCAGATCGAATTGACGGCGCTCGGGTGGCTCGGCGCTTCGCGTGAACCGAAGGAATTATTCGGTTCCTACGGTCTGGTTGGGCAGCTTGAAACCTATGGCAGGAATTATCAGGGACAACTTGAACAACAACAGTTGCTGACGGGCGATGAAGACCATGCCGCACTAGCTCCGGCGAAATGGTCTGTTTATCTGCTGATTCTGGTTTTTGGCGGATATAAAACCATCGCTGCGATCCTTCACGGAAATTACAATATAATTTTGCTCATTATTTTTACAATCGCCGGGTTGCTGATCGCTCGCGAGGTTTCAAAACTACCACGTATCACAAAACTCGGAAAGTCATATCTCGACCGATTGCAAACCGCTTTCGATACCCTAAAATACACATCGCAGCGGGCTTATATCCAATCGAACGAACCGCGGGTTGTCCCGCAAACGGCTTTTGGGGGCGTTGATCCGCTGCTTTTGTCGGTCGGCGTTTTCGGTTCGGGAATTTTGGCGGGAACGGTTTTTGACGGTTATAATAATGCGTTTCAAAGGGCACAAAATGCTTCGGTGGCAGGCGGAAGTTCGTGCAGCGGCGGTTGCGGAAGCTGTTCGACCGGTTCGAGTTGTTCGTCGGGCGACGGCGGCGGAAGCTCGTGCGGCGGCGGTTGCGGCGGTTGCGGCGGGGGCGGCGATTAAGGTTTCTTGAGCAAAATCTTGCACCGATTGACAGTGCGGCGGAAGGGTGGTTATTAAAAAAGGGACCATTCAATGGTTAAATAACTGCTTTT
>CADEFG010000683.1 GCA_902826505.1 uncultured Acidobacteriota bacterium | reverse complement strand
TCGTTACCTGTGTTTTTTGGCGTGAAACCTTATTAAAAAACGTGTCCATTCTCTCTTGCTCATGTATAAAAATACTCATCATTTATCCAATCAGAAACCTGCGAAATAGATTCTCATAAATTCTTAACCAGAAAATAAAAATAATTAATAAAATTGAAAAATACCCTACAAGATGGTTGATTCAACAATTTAATAAATAACTTGACATACTCACCACCAATAATTTGCTATAAAACGGCAAATTAGTAGAAAATTCCATTTTTCTTATGGCTCTAACTAAGAAAATTTATTAAGATTGGTTTTGTTTAAGCAAAACTTGTTCCACTAGGAGAATCCACCAAAAAATCAGATAAATATGCAGTTTCAATAGGCATTAATGTATGTTAGTGGGTGAAATTACCCACTAACATGATATAAAAATTCCCATATTACCTAATCTCTTTAGCCCAACTTAACGATTATTAGAAGAGTTTTTATTGATACTTTTGATGGAGATTGGGCAAGAATCAGCGGTATTTTCACATTATTTATAGCTTGAAGTAGTCAAATCAGAAAAAGAGCGCAATCAACATAGATTGCGCTCTTTTTCTGATTTATTTGGATGAAAGTCTATTTTTCTTCGGCGATAAAATTAGCATCAACTATATCATCCTGCAAATTAAAGACTTGCGATGGATTGTTGAATGTAAAACGTTTTGCCTGAACAGTTACTATATAAGTTCCACCGGAAGGGAGATCAGCAAATCTATAATAACCGAATGAACTTGTTTTGGTCGTCAACGGTTCGGGTAAATTGCCACCACTTAAAGTAACAGTGGCATTTCTAATACCATTACCGCTGCTCGTAATAACCTGTCCGCTTATTAACGCAGAAGCCGCGGTAGGTACGGCAAAAGTCAATCTTGCAAGCTGCAATCTGGCTCCGCCATTATCGCCCCAGTCACGAACGCATACTTGCCATGTCCCGTTGGTTGCGCCTAAAAACGTAAGTGACATCGTGTTATTCGGATTTCCTGCCGGAGGTGTCGGTCCACCACCTGGAAATGATGGGAAGTAAGTTCCACTCGGCATTAAGTCGGTACTATTTAGTCCGCCAGCAGTTGCCCACCAATTTGCAACCGCACTATCCTGAAAAGCATATTCTCCATCAGCGTCAGTGGTATCGCCGCAATCTGATGGATTAGTGGAACCCGTACGACTGAAAGGCATAAAAGTTGGGCTTCCGCCGGGACCTCTTACTTCCAGATCAATAGAACCAATATTTATATCGTCTATCAAAGCCACAGAAACACTTCTCAAAATTGCAATTCCTGACAAACCGCTGACATCGATATTTTTGCAAACGTACGCTCCGGGATTCGTGCAAAGCGGGGCATTTGTTCCATCCGGGATGTTGATGTCACCGGCAGGAGAACTGAAGGTTTGCGCCTGAATCGTAAAACTAAAAAAAACCAAAACCAAAATAAACAAAATCGCAAAATTAGATTTTGTATAATTGGGGTATATTTTCATATTTCCTCCGTAAAATTTCGTCAAAAAAAGTTATTTTTTCAAAAAATAATGATTAAAAGATTCATATTCTCTTTGAAAATCAAACCTAACTTATCTTTATATTTTGTTACCATACAATTTATTAGGAAAAAATGTCAACTGTTTTTTAGCCCATAAATTCTCTTAGAGTGTGGGCAAAAAAGCACGATATGCATAGCAGAATGTGCTACTTGTGCCCCCCTCTTTGTCTTAACGGATGTTTTCCGCGATACCGGAATCGATTTCAGATAGCGAAATAAACCATTCAATTATTTGAACAAAACATTATATAAATAATAATTTGGAAAGGGCTAAGAAAAGCTAATTGTATAACTCCTTAATTTCCCCAAATCTCTGGCTTTTATTTCTAAAATCTTTTTATTTTTTAATTTAGAAGACTCATTCAAGACAATAAAAACAATTTTCCACCCTTTTTGATCACTTCCAAATACTCTGCCTAGGATTTTATGCCTGTTTTTTACCTTCTTGGTATTCGTCGGTAATTCGAATGATGGCGGCTACACTTTGTTCAATATCTTCTGCGGTCGTTTGCCCAATAAGACACCATAATACACATCGAGGTTTGCGCTTGCCAAACAGTACCGCCGCATCAAAAAGTTCCATTCTTTTGGATGGCGGTAATAATATTTTGCATCGTTTCAGCATCACCAAACGAAACGATTAATTGATTTATGACGACATCATTTAAGATTTGGTAACCGGCATTCTGTAATCTCGTCACGAAACACGTCGCAAAATGACAAGTTCTTTCAACCGTATCGGCGAGCCCTCGTTTTCATAATGAACAAAGCCCCGCCCAAATCGGTATTTCCCGCGCGCCACGACCGTTCCGGAGTGAAGTGTTTTTAAATTAGGTAAATGATGAACTGTGGTCATTTGCGAAATGAAAACCCGTCGTTGAAAATCTTTGATTTTCCAACGACGGGTTTTCATTTCGCATCAAGGATGGCATTTTCGTCTAAGCAAGCTTCAATTGACGCTCAAAAGTGTCAAACTGTGGGTCGCCTCAGAATTTCAGCCAAGGATTGCAATCGGGCGGAATCTGTTCCATTCTTGGACAGCCCGGCACTCTTCTCTACCGACGGCGCGAGGCTTTTGAGTTTTCCGAGTTCTTTTCGATTCTGGTTTGAGCTCTCGGCTTTTTGAATCGCCTGTCGTAAATTGGTGATTTGGTCAGAAGGCAGCGCCTGCGAACGCTCAAGCTGATCAATATACGCCTTGGCAACAACTAATTGCCGGGGAAACTCTATCTTCTGCTGATTCTGGACATTCAATTCTGTCACCTGCACGGTTTTTGCGGCGTCGATCTCGTTCTGCGTCAAGAATTTGGTCGGCGTCAGCTCAAAGATGTCCAAGCCGCGGGCGATTTCTGACCCGTAAATGTGACCATTGTACCAATAAGCAGACCAGTCGCCGCCGAGCAGGAGCACTTTCGGATCAATCGGTCCCCGATCGAAATAGGCAATTTCAACCGGTTGGTTCGCATCGGTGAAGTCCATGATTGAGATGCCGCCCTGGTACCAGGCTTGAACTTCGATATCGCG
>CADEFG010000682.1 GCA_902826505.1 uncultured Acidobacteriota bacterium | reverse complement strand
GGACAATTAACGCTCGAAGCAGGAATTTTGGCGATCAAAGATCTGGTCGTCAATGTCATCGGCGAACACGGATTTAAATATTTTCCGATCGTCGCGACCTTTGCCGTGCTGGTTTTGATCTCGAACCTGATGGGGCTTTTCCCGCTCTTTATGTCGCCGACGGCAAATGTCAGTGTGACGTTTGCGCTCGGCATCACGTCGTTTGTTTATTACAACTATGTCGGTATCAGCGAAAACGGCGTCATCAATCACTTCAAACATTTTGCGGGACCGAAACTGCCGCTGATCATGGCATTGATCATCACGCCGCTGATTTTCGGGATCGAACTCATCAGTAATCTGATTCGCCCGCTGACGCTCGGCGTTCGATTGTTTGCGAATATGTTTGCCGATGAACAGATCTCGTCGCAGATTTCGGGCTTGGCTCCGCCGTACACGCAATTTTTTCTGCCGATCGCATTGCTGCCGCTCGCGGTTTTCGTCGCGTTTGTACAAACGCTCGTCTTTACTCTGCTGTCGATGATTTACATCAGCGAAGTTTCGCACGCGCCGGGTGACCACGATCATGGCGGCGTCCATTCGTCCGAGACGGGCGAAGCGCTCGCGACGGCGCACGTTTAACGATTTTGGATTTTAGATTGGCGATTCTTGGATTGATCGTCAAAAGAAAAAGGTTTTTTGAAGGCGAAAGCTGAACTGTTTTTGAAAACTTGCATTTTATAGCGGATGTGCCCGCACGCAACAGGAGCCTTGACTCTACGTGAGTATAAATCAAGCGCATACCGGAAGTGAGGCGAAATTATACCAACCCGCGAGTTTGCGAAACGGTTTGCCGGAAGTCTTCTTAATTTAGACAAAAATAAAATTAGGAGATAAGAAAATGAATAAATTAAAATACGTATTTTACGCCACCTTATTGTTGGCTTTGATGGCTGTTGCGGCAGCGGCGCAAACACCGGGCGGCGGCGCGGGCGATAATGCTTCGACCGTTGCGGCGGCGAAAGCGATCGGTGCGGGCATCGGTTTCGGCTTGGCGGCTGGTCTCGCCGGCATCGGTCAGGGTCTCGTCGGTTCGCGGGCGGCGGAAGGCGCGGCACGTAATCCGGGCGCCGCGGGAACGGTTCAAACGATCATGATTATCGCGCTCGCGCTGATCGAATCGCTTGTATTGTTTGCGCTTCTGATCGTTTTCGTTGTTCTTCGCTAATTGCCGAAAAACATTTGAAACAAACTTGCGGATGTGTGGTTTGAAAACCTCGCGTCCGCATTTTTTCATTTATCAAATATCATTTATCATTTATCATTAAACTTTGAGGATTCAACCCGCATCCTAAACAGTTGATAAACGATAAATGTTGAATGATAAATGTTAAATGTTATTATGTTAGACCAATTTAGCGGACAGACTTTAGCGGATAAATACCGCATCGATTCGGTGATGCGCGAAACCGATCTGGGCAAGGTTTATCACGCCACGCATCTTTTGATGGACAAGGCGGTTGCCGTAAAAATCCTTTCACCCGCGCTGGCGGTTGATGAAAATATCGTCAAACGATTTTCCTCAGAAGCGCGAAGCATTTCAAATATTTCGCACCCGAACATCTTGAACGTCACGGATTTCGGCTCGGACACGAGCGGCGCGGTTTACATCGTTTTTGAAGATGCAGACGGCGAAACCCTCAAAAACACGATCGAGCAGAACGGAAGTTTCGCGCCCGAACGCGCCGTCAATCTTGCAAAACAGATCGCCGCCGGACTTTCCGCCGCGCATGCCAAAGGCGTTATCCACCGCAATCTGAACAGCAACAATATTTTGCTCGGCGCGAATGATGAAGTGAAAATTTTAGATTTGGGCGTCATCGAGCGGGGCGAGATTTCTTCGCAAAAGATCGACTATCTGTCGCCCGAGCAATGCGCCGACGTGAGCGATGCGGACGAGCGTTCGGATATTTATAGCCTGGGCGTGATTTTGTATGAAATGCTCGCCGGCGAAGTTCCGTTTAAAGCCGAAAATTCGAGCGATCTGATGCTCAAGCACGCGCAGGAGCCGCCGCCGCCGCTGTCTGCTTTCCGACAGGATCTGCCCGCCGGGCTTGAGCCTTTGATTTTGCAGACGCTCGCCAAAAATCCGGAGATGCGGCATCAAAGCGCGGCGGAGCTATTCGATGATCTGAACCGTGTTTCGCGCTCGTTTGCCGATTCGGAAGCGGCTGCGGCGCTCAAAACTCCGACCTCGAATAACAATCTCTGGAAAACCGCGTTTGTCGTGCTGGCGGGCATTTCGCTGCTTTCGATCGGTCTGATCTGGGCGACTTCCGTCAAACAGACGAATCCTTCGACGCTCCAAGCCGATTCCAATTCGCAGCCCGTCCAGCCGCTCAATCCGGCGACCGGTATGAACGAACAGGGCTTGGCGACGATCGTTCCGGTCACGCAGGGTTCGATGGGGAATTCAAATGCGATCAGCGCTCCCGAAACGCTCGGGAATGACGGAAATCCTTACTGGCAAACCGGCAAAGTTCCGCCCGGTGCGCCCGAACAGATTCCGCCGGGCGGGCAATATTATGACCCGAATAACCCGAACAGTCCTTTTATGCGCGACGAAACCGGAAATTATTACATAATGGTGCCGACGACGACGCCAAATTCAAATGTCAACACGCAGCCTTCGACAACCAAAACGCCGAAGGGAACTCCGACGAACACGATCGTTCAGCCGACGCCTGCGGCAACCGAAACGCCGAAACCGCAACTTTCGCCGACGCCCGATACGAAAACGACACCCGTCAAAACGCCGCCGCCGACGAAACCGACGCCGCAGCCGAAAACCTCGCCGTCTTCGACCAAAACGACAACGAGCGGAAAAACGCAGGATTCGGACTGATTTTAGATTCCGGATTTTGGATTTTGGATTAAAACTGCACGAATTATTTCGCGCAGTTTTTTTTCGTCGTCGAAAATCATTTCGCTTTCGACCACATAACACGGCAAATCGAATTTCAAATCCGCGAGCTTGACGGCATCTTTCGCCGTTGTCAGAAGCACTTCCGCACCGCTTTGTTTGGCTTTGGTTTCAAGCTCGGCGATATCGTTTTGGCGGTAGCGGTG
>CADEFG010000681.1 GCA_902826505.1 uncultured Acidobacteriota bacterium | reverse complement strand
GATTATCTTCAAAACGCAGTGCTTTCATTTTACTTTAACAACAGATTACACGGATTTCACGGATTTTAACAAAATCTAATCTGTGAAATCCGTGTGATCTGTTGTCAATGCAGATTTAAAAAATATGCGGCATCGCAGCGCGGCGTGTGTTTTTCGTCGGTCGGCTGGAAACCGAATTTTTCGTAAAGCGCGACGGCTTCTTTTAAAACGACCGCCGTTTCGAGGTAGATTTTCTTGAAACCGAGTGCGCGCGATTTTTTGATCATTCTCGTCAAAGTCTTTTTGCCGAAACCTTTGCCGCGCAGTTCGGGTGAAAAATACATCTTGCGCAGTTCGACCGTTTCCGCATCGAGCGGATAAAGCCCGCAAGTTCCGAGCAAATTCCCTTCCGGCGCGTCTTCGATAATTTCAAAAACCCCGCCGCGCTTTAAATAATGCGTTTCGATGTCGGCAATATCGCGGTCGGTGCCCTCAAAATCCGGTTCTAAACCGTACTCGCGCAAAATGCCGAAAACCAGAGTTTGGACTCTTTCGCAATCGGCATTGGTCGCGGAACGAATCGTGATTTCGGAATCCTGATAAATCATACATTTCCCAGCCGGGAACGCGGACGCTTTCGACCGCGCTCCCGCTTTAATTCTTTTTCTCTGAATTTGTCGATTCGTTTGTTTGATTGGTATTGTCGGCGGACGGGTTTTCGCGGTTGTTGATAAAATAAACCTTTAGATCTTTTTCGCTGTCGATCAGCCATTTGCCAGCGGTTTTGGTAACGTGAATTTCCTGCTGAACCGAACCGGTCGAGGTTTTTTTGTCGTTTTTCATCGTCCACGACTTGTCGAAAACGATGGTCGCCGATTCCGTCGATTCGGGCGTGATCTTCAGATTATCAACCTGCATCTGGATCGTGTCGTAGCGCTGGTAAGCCCGCAAACGATCGGCGAGCACGTGATTTTTATCCTTCCCGCTTTCGCCGTAATAAATTTCGAGCGTGTTGGCATAATGCGCGAGATGCGCGTCCGAATCTTTCTGCTCATTGGTTTTCGCCCAGCTCAACATAAAATCCGTCAACTCTTTTTTGACCTGCGCGTCCTGTTCAGGCGAGATCGGAACGATCGCGTGTTTCGGGACGGTCGCCGTGTTATCGGACAAAATGGTTCTGTTATTCGAATTCGCCGGTTTTGAAAACCACCAGAAACCGCCGCCGATAAAAACGACCGCAAGCACCGCGCCCAAAATCGTATAAAACGTCTTGCCGGATTTTTGCGAAATCAGACTCTGCGCGGTCGTATTGCCGAGTTCAACGGTCGGCGACGACGGATTAACCGACGTCGGGCGCGGGTCTGCCGCCGAAAACCGCGGATCGAGCAGAGTTTCAGCCGTATGCCACGAGCTGCTGCTGCTGCTCTGCTTTGACAAAAATTCGTCCAAAACCTCCTCGACAACCAGCGGCACACCGTCCGTCAAGCAGAAATTCAAGGTTTCGTCTGAATATGATGAATTACATTTGGGGCAAACTTTCATTGCTCTGAGATTAATTTAAATTGTTTAATTTCAAGTTACAAGCGAGAAACGGCTGTTTCGCGTAAAAGGCAAAGGGAAAAACGGAAAATGGAAAAACTTATTTTTCACAGCCATCAAATTTCGCCTGTAAAGTCACCTTTTTGATGTTCTAGCCCTTTCCCTTTTTAGCTTTTTTTTCTTTTTTGCCATTATCTTCATTCTTTGTAATAAAGCTTTAAATCCTTCTCGCCCGTAATCAACCAAAGTCCGTTGATTTTTTTGAATTGCAGTTGAGTTCTAACCTTTCCAGCCGAACGCTTTTCACCTTCGAAAACCCAGCTCTTATCAAAGATCGCGGTCGCATTTTCGCCCGTCGCGTCGGGCGTCACGCTCAATTCGGTGAGCGTGATATTGATCGAAGAATAAAGCGTAAAGGCGCGCTGTTTGTCGTCGCGAACCGCCGCCCGGCTTTTGCTTTTGTTGTAATAATTGACCGTTTCGGCGTAGTTGTTCATATAGCTGTCGAGATTGTGCGACTCAGCCGCCGATTTCCACGCATAAACTCTTTGCGAAACATCCTTTTTGAGCTGTTCCTGATCGACCGGCGCGGGCGTCGAATTGGCATTCGTGACTGAAGTATCCGGCTGCCTCGTTGCCATCGGCGTTATTTTCGAAGGATTCTGCGGCGCGGTGCTCGATTTATTCGACGCTTCGGAATCCGGCTCTTTTTTGGTCAGCAATATGTTTCCGTTCGAATCGGGCTTCGCGCCTTTGATATACAGCCACGCGCCGACCCCGGCTAAACTCAAAAACAAGACCAGCACAAACGCCGTCAGCACAAACGCGACCGAGGCGTTCGAGCTTTTCGCGGGCGGCGCAAAACTTTGTCCTGACGAAAATTGATCGGGCTGCCAGTTGGTCGGCTGCGTATTGCGCGGTGTGTTGATCTGATGCGATTGCCGGTTGGTGACGACCGTTTCCTGTTCGCCGTAATTGGCGGTTTTCATCTGCGAATTCGGAACATAGTTGAGCGGCGAACCGTCCTGCAGGCAAAATTGAAGCGTGTCGTCGGTGTATTGCGATTGGCAGCTCGGACATTGTTTCATATTTTTGCCTTCAAGGGATGTTTGTTGCCTATCATAAAACGAATTTGTCAAAATAGTAAATGAAAATCAGTTTGCCTTTTACATTTCACCTTTCATTTTATTATACTTTGACAAATTAACGCTTAAATTTTCAGGAAGAAATTTTTCAGAAAAAATCATGAAGTTCAAAAACAGTTCAAAAATCATTTTTACAATTTTGGCGCTCGCCGGCGCGCTCATCGCCTTTGCGTGTCAAAATTCATCGGGAGTAAATTCACCGAATTCGGTCACGAAAACCAACACAACATCAACCAATTCCGTACCGGACGTGAAACCGCCGACGATGACCGATGTGCCGGTCGGCAATGCGCAGACGCCGACCGAAGCCTACCGGATGCTGTTCGCGGCGGTCAAAAGTCAAGACCCGGCAAAAATCAAATCAATGCTTTCGAAAGGTTCGATGGGTTTAGCCGAAATGGCTGCCGGACAGCAAAAGAAGACGGTTGATGAAGTTGTCAAAAACGGTTTT
>CADEFG010000680.1 GCA_902826505.1 uncultured Acidobacteriota bacterium | reverse complement strand
TTCCGTAAGGTTCAAGCAAACTGCCGGAAAATGCCGTCAAAATTTTTGCGCTCGCCGCGTCGGTATTTTTTCCCGCGATCAGCAGCAGGCTGCGCCACGCGATTTGCGGGTTTTGCAGATTGTAACGCGTTGCCAAAAAAGCATCGGGCGGAACAAATGCGATCATTTTTGATTTCGGCTCTTTGGGCGTGCCGGGAACAAGCGTTTCCTTAACCACAGCACCGGTTTCAGGTATTAAAGAAACTGTGTATTTGTCCTCGATTCCCTGCTCCGTGCGTGTCGCCGTCCAAAAAACTTCTTTGACCGAACCGCGCAAAATTTGCGGCAAGACGCGCGCGATAAAACTTCTGCCTTCGTCGTCGTCGGTCGCGTCCATCGCGGTCGAAACTCCGGCAAGATTCGAAATTTGCGCGATTCCGTCCGGCGCGACGTAGCCGAACGCGAGCGCATCCTTCGCGCCGCCGTCACGCATTTTTGCCAAAGATTCGTTTTTTAACAAACTCTCGGCTTCGCCGCGCAAAACCGCGAGCGATTTTTCGAGCGCAGTTTCGTCGTTACTGAAAAATATCTTACTGTCTTTCACGAATGCGTAAACTTTTCGATTGTCTTTTGCCGTCCAGACGAAGGATTTTCCGCCCGATTTGTCTGCCGTGTCGAGCGCGACTTCGCCGCCGTATGTTTCGTTGACAAAGTCACCGAGTTTTTCTTCGGTAAATTGCAAAGTATAGCGATTCCAGGTGCGCGTGTCGGCGATCGCGACAAAACGCGGTTTGAAATTGAGGACGGAATTTTCCGCCGTCACCTGATTTTCCGACGCTTCAAATCCCGTCACGGCAACCGCCACCGGCATTCCGCCGAGCGCCGAAAAATCGGGCGTATTTTTCGCCGCGTCCTGAAAAGCCCGGCTTGCGGTCAAAGCCGTGAGCGTTTTGCCCAAATCGCCGGTTTCGAGATAAACGAGCGTATCGTTGGGGGCAAAAGAACGTAAATCCGTCCGCGGCGAGCTGCACGCAGAGAGAAAAATTATCCACAGTTGAAGACAAATAAACAGAGCCGGAAACCGGTTTTTTTTAATTCGTCGTTCGTAATTCGTAATTCGTAATTTCACTCGTTTTTTCATTTTTATGCTAAAATCTCGGAAACATTATGGATAAAATTTTCGCAGATAATATTTTACAAGGTAAAGTTGCGTTTGTAACAGGCGGCGCGACGGGAATCACGGGCGGCGTCGCGCGCGCGTTTATGGAAGCCGGCGCGCGGCTCGCGATCACTTCGCGCAAGGAAGAAAATCTGATCGCCCAGAAACAATTCATCGAGGAAAACGGCGGCGAATGTTTCGCGGTCGTTGCCGATGTCCGCGATTACGCGGCGGTCGAAAACGCGATCGCCAAAACGGTCGAGCATTACGGGAAAATCGACATCGTCGTCAATGGCGCGGCGGGAAATTTTCTTTGCAAAGCCGAAGAATTATCGGCCAACGGTTTCGGAACGGTCGTCGATATCGACACGAAAGGCACGTTTAACGTCTGCCGTGCGGCGTTTGAAGAACTCAAAAAATCGAAAGGACAGATTCTTAACATTTCGGCGACGCTTCATTATCTCGCGACGCCGATGCAGATTCACGTTTCGGCTGCCAAAGCGGGCGTTGACGCGATCACGCGCAATCTCTCGGTCGAATGGGGCAGACACGGCATCCGCGTCAACGGCATCGCGCCCGGACCGATCGAAGATACCGAGGGAATGAAACGGCTTTTGCCGCCCGAATTAAAAGAAAAGCTGACGCGCCGGATTCCGTTGCAGAGATTCGGGCGCATTGTTGACATCGAAAATGCCGCGCTGTTTTTAACGTCAGACGCGGCAAGTTATATCAACGGCATAACGCTCGTGGTCGACGGCGGGCAATGGCTTTTGGGAACCAGTTTCGGTTAATTTAACTTTGCGGCTTGGCGCCTTTGCGTGTGATAAATAAATTTCCAGCAAAGGCGCCAAGCCGCAAAGTTTTTTTCTAAAACTCTTCGACCATCGTTTCTACTTCGGCTTTTTTCTTCTGCTCATCATCGCCCAAAACGGCGCGCAGAATCAGCATTTTCGCCAAAATTCTTACTTCGGTGCGGTCGAATTTATTGGTCAGGGCTTTTGTTTTACCGAAATCAGCGATCGCCAAATTGCGGAGCGTTCCGTTGGCAATGCCGAGTTCGCGCGTCAGACCGTTTATCAACGAGCTTCCGAAAGCGTTGACCTGCACTTCGCCGTCGTCCACGATTTCGCCCGAAACGTCGATAAATTCGGCGACTTTGAGAAACGCCGAAAGCGTCTCGTTGAGCCGATAGATCGCGTCGTCCAGAAGCGGAAAGGCTTTTTCCGGGTCGGTTTCGGCGTAGGCGCTCGCCAAAATCCAGACTTGCATAAAATCAAGATAATTTTTCGGCGCGAGCGTGACGAGGGCTTGCGCGTCTTTCATAATCTCGGCGGCGAGTTCCTTGTCGCCGAGTTTGGAAACCTGCGACGCGAGCAGACCGAGCGCCATCAGCTTTTCCTGCTTACTGCCCATTCCGCCGATAATTTTCCGCGCTTGTCCGACGATTTTTTCGCGCTCTTCCTTCGGAAGTTCTTTCGAGCCGAGAGTTTGCAGATTCTTCATCATCTCTTCCTGCTCTTTTTGCGCTTGATTCTCTTTTGGCGCTTGAATTTCTACTTCGACGTTCGACGATTTCGTCACGGTTTTTGTATTGGTTAACGGCGGCGCAGTCAAAACTACATTTTCGGCAACCGGACTAATCTTTGGCTGGTTGGGAAATTTAGCGCGAATCTGAACGGCGCGTGACGGCGCATATTTTTCAATTAAGGGCAGATAAGACGCGAATAAAACTTCTTTTGTGTCTTTTTCCTGTAAAATGGATTGCGCGAGAACGTCCGTCAGGTCGCGCAGATTTTGTTCGCTGAACATCGGCTTTTTGCCGTTTTCCTTTTTGATTTTTTGAAGATTTTCCGCGCCCGCATTGATAAATCCGGCGATATTGGCATATTTATCCGGCGTAAGCTTTTCGCTTTTGAATTTTTTGACGATCTCTTCGGCAAACTCCGCGCCTTTTTCGTTGTCCTTTTCGTAGATTTTTTTT
>CADEFG010000679.1 GCA_902826505.1 uncultured Acidobacteriota bacterium | reverse complement strand
TCGCCTTCTCTGGCCGCGGCAGCGGCGATTGCCGGACATTTCGGTGAATTCCTGGAATGGAAGTTTAAAGATTAATTGAGCCACCGAGAACACAGAGTTCTCAGAGGTTATACTTACTTTAAGCTGTGAACTCTGTGTTCTCGGTGGCAAAAATTTTATGAATAAGTTTACAAAATACACCGGAAAAACCGTCGCGCTTTACCAGCCGAATATTGATACCGACCAGATCATTCCGAAGCAATTTTTGAAGCGGATCGAACGCACCGGCTACGGCGAATTTCTTTTTTACGATTGGCGTTTTAACGCCGACGGCAGCGCAAAAAACGAGTTTGTTCTAAATGATCCAAAATACAAAGACGCTTCGATCCTGATCGCGGGCGCGAATTTCGGCTGTGGAAGCTCGCGCGAACACGCGCCCTGGAGCTTGACGGATTACGGTTTCCACGCTGTCATCGCGCCGGGTTTTGCCGATATTTTTTACAACAATTCATTAAAAAACGGTCTTTTGCCGGTTTTTTTAACTGAGGAAAAGATCGCCGAATTGGTTGCGCGATCTGAAACCGTGGAAAATTACGAATTAACGATCGATCTGGAAAATCAAACGGTTTCCGATTTTCAAGGTTTTCAGGCAAGTTTTGAGATCGACGAGTTTCGCCGTTATTGCCTCTTAAATGGTTTGGACGACATCGGTTTGACCTTGCAAAACGAGAAAAAAATCACGGAATATGAAAAGAGCTTCAAAAACACTCGCGGATTCTCCGCATTTTAATTCGCTTTTCAGTCAAATTTAAAAATTCCCTGTTTGCATTTTTCAATTCGGCAAGTTACCATAAATTCTCGTTAAAACAAGGTTTTATTAGCCTTAAACTCCGAAATAAGTTAGAATTTAAGGGTTTTAAGATTTCTTAACAGACTTCGCGCTTCTATGGGCTTTTCGACGATTGCAATTCACGCGGGAAATGAACCTGACATCGCTACCGGCGCGGTCAGTGTGCCGATTTATCAAACTTCAACCTACGCGCAAGACGGTTTAGGCAGACACAAAGGCTATGAATATGCGCGCACGCAAAACCCGACACGTTCGGCGCTCGAAAAAAATATTGCCGCGCTCGAAGGCGCCCGCTTCGGTTACGCTTTTGCCTCGGGCATGGCAGCGACCGACGCGGTTTTAAAGCTTGTCCGCAGCGGCGATCACGTTATTTTAGGCGACAATACCTACGGCGGAACTTTCCGCCTTTTCAATAAAGTTTTATCAAATTACGGGATCGAGTTCGATCTGGTTGACACGACCGAGGCGACCAATCTCGAACAGGCGTTCAAACCGAATACGAAAATGGTTTTTGTCGAAACGCCGACTAATCCGGTAATGTCGGTGACGGATTTGCAGGCAGTTTCCGAAATCGCGCATCAACGCGGCGTGCGCGTTGTCTGCGACAATACTTTTATGTCGCCTTACCTGCAGCGTCCGATCGATTTCGGCGTTGATATTGTCGTTCATTCGACGACGAAATATTTGAACGGACATTCCGATTCGGTCGGCGGCTTCGTCGCCCTGAACGATGAAAAAGACGCCGAATGGATTCAGTTTATCCAAAATTCGGTCGGCGCGATTCTTTCGCCGTTTGATTCGTTTTTAGTCCTGCGCGGCACAAAAACTTTAGCCGTCAGAATGGAGGCGCACGACAAGAACGGGCGGCAGGTCGCCAGTTTTTTAGCCGAACATCCAAAAATTCAAAAGGTTTATTATCCGGGGTTGGTTTCGCATCCGCAGCACGAACTGGCAAAACGCCAGCAGAAAGGTTTCGGCGGAATGGTTGCATTTGAAACCGGTTCGCTTGATAATGCAAAGAAGGTTTTGGAAAGCGTCAAACTTTGTATTTTGGGAGAGAGCTTGGGCGGTGTCGAATCGCTGATTTCGCATCCGGCAACAATGACGCACGCATCCGTCCCAATCGAGAAACGCGAACAATTAGGAATTACCGACGGACTGGTCAGAATTTCCGTCGGAATTGAAGATGTCGAAGACATTATTTCAGATTTAGACCAAGCACTTGGTTAGTTTTGAGTGATGAGTTATGAGAAGTGAGTTAATAGTGTTTCTAACTCTCAACTTTCAACTCTCAACTCTCAACTTTTTAAATTATGTTGACTGTTGAAACACATGCTACATCCCATATCGGGCGTGTCCGCAAGGGCAACGAGGACAATTATCTCTTGTTAAATATCTCCGGCGCGAAAGCGTGGATGAGTTCGCAAGACCCAGAGGAATTCGTCATCGAATCGCAAAGGTTCGAGGTTGATGATAGCGGTATTATTCTTGCCGTTTCAGACGGGATGGGCGGCGCGCTGGCGGGCGAAGTGGCGAGCCAAATGGCGGTTGAAACCGTCAGCAAAAAGTTTTTGGACGAAGACCCGGAAAGAACCATATCACCCGAAGGCACGGCTGATTCATTGATTGGAACTCTTTACGAGGCAACACTTTATGCCAATCATCTGATTCACCAGCAAGGACGCTCCGACCCGCAGTATCAAGGCATGGGCGCGACTTTTACGGGGATCGGAATTTCTGATAATACGGTTGATTTGATCCAGGTCGGCGACAGCCGCGCGTATTTGGTTCGCAACGGCAACATTTATCAAATTACCAAAGATCAATCACTCGTCCAGCAATTAATCGACGCCAATCAAATTTCTGCCGAAGAAGCCGAAACGCACGCGCTCAAAAATGTGATCTTGCAGGCGCTCGGCGCGCAGAGCGAAATTTTTCCGGTTTCCGCCCGCTTGATCCCGCACCGCGACGATATTCTTCTGCTTTGCAGCGACGGTTTATCAAACAAAGTCGGCGGGGTTGATATGCAAAAAATCGTTTTGGATAATCTCGACCATTTGGAACTGGCTTGTGCCGAGCTTGTCAAAAAAGCCAATGAAAATGGCGGCGAGGATAATATAACGGTAATTTTGGCGAAAATCACCGGAGACGATCTCTCCGAGCCGTCAGAGGATGAAGTCCGCCTTGAACTTTTGAATATCGGAAACATTCACGATACGGCTGACCAGGATACTGCCGAGATTATTTAGAATTAAAAATTAAGAATTAAGAATTAAAGCGTTTGACTTCGATAATCTCGAATAAAG
>CADEFG010000678.1 GCA_902826505.1 uncultured Acidobacteriota bacterium | reverse complement strand
ACAGCGGAAACGGCAGTTTTACGATTCTCTCGTTCGGTTTAGCGGAAGACAAACCGATCGCAGCGGATTACGACGGCGACGGGAAAGCAGATATTGCGGTTTTCCGACCATCGACGGGCACGTGGTATCTGCAGCAAACGACGTCGGGATTCGGCGCGCTGCAATTCGGCGTTTCCACCGATATTCCGACCGAAAACGCTTTTCTGCCTTGAATCTAAACAACAAACGAAAAAGGTTTGAGCTTTATTGCTCGAACCTTTTTCCTACTTTCGCAATAAGAAATGAAACTGGATTTTTATATTTATTTCATAAATGCCTTTATTTTCGGCATAATTCTCCTGCTTTTAATTGAAAAATCAAAATTAGTTTCATTGTTGGAAGGGTTTTATGTTTTTTAAGTTTTTTTTATTTTTATTAAGGATTTAATAAATAAAATTCGGGTAAGATATTTTCAGACATAATCAAAATGTGAACTCTACAAATTTTGGGTTTTTCAATTAGGGCGGAGAGACTTAATTTGATGTTGCGGAGTTGATTTTAATAAATTGGAGATTATTTGCTGAAAATCAGCAGAACTTAACCATCAATACATTAAAAGTAAATTTCTTTGACTGAAAGTTTATGAAAATCCGCCATTTTTTTCATTTGGACAGAATATTTTCTGGGAAAATATTTTACTTGGCAGCCGAAATCAACCGCTTTTGAACTTCTGGGAGGGGAACTATGAAAGTTGAAACAACCAACCGCAATTTCGCTACTTTCCGATTTATTCTTTTCATAACGATTTTCGTTGTATTTTCCGCAAATTCTTTGGCGACCGATCTTGACCCGACCTTTACGGCGGCGGCTTTTGGCGTCAGCAGTAACGGCGCGACGATCTCCGTCATCAAAAAACAACCCGACGGAAAGTTTCTCGTCGGCGGAACCTTTCGGGAAATAAACGGTCACGCGACGACCGCCGTTGCGCGGCTGAACAGCGACGGCAGTGTTGACACAACCTTTTCATCGCCCGAATTCGGCAACGGCACGGGCGTCGGCGGGGCAATTCTCGCGATCGGCGTTCAATCGGACGGGAAAATCGTCGTCGGCGGAAATATTTTTGGGGTCAATAATGTCAATGAAAGAAAACTTTACCGCCTCAACCCGGACGGTTCATTGGATACATCTTTTCAATCCCCTTCGTTCGGTTCGAGCGCGGGGATCGTCAACGATCTGGAAATTCAAGCCGATGATAAAATTGTCCTCGGCGGAGACTTCACCACTTCTTCAGGTTCTTTCATTAATTTTGCGCGTTTTAATGCTAACGGAACGGTTGACACATCATTTAATAATCCAACCATCGAAAGCGTAATTAACAACATCGAGATCCAACCGGACGGGAAAATTATCGCGGCAGGCAATACCATCAAACGTAGAAATTCTGACGGGTCGATCGATTCGAGTTTTACCATTCCGACGTTTGTTTCGAGTAATGTTTATGCTCTGAAGGTTTTATCCGACGGCAAGATCATTTTTGGCGGGCAATTCAGCGCGGTCAACGGATTTCCGCAGGGAAATATTGCGCGGCTCAATCCGGACGGCTCGCTTGATCTGAATTTTAATCTAAACAGTACGGGCGCCAACGCTCTGGTCGATGATATTTTGCTGGCACCGGACGGAAAAATCATCATCTCGGGTTATTTCACGACCTTTAATTCAACTCCGCAGCAAAAAGTTGCGCGGCTTAATGCGGACGGCACGCACGATACCTCGTTCCAGAATAATCCGCAGTTTTCAAACTTTTATCCGAAAGACGCGGAATTTTTCGCCGACGGCAAAGTTTTGGTCGGCGGCGGTATTCAGCCCGGCACAACGCTTCAGCTACTGCGCCAAAATACCGACGGGACGGTTGACACGACGATCACTTACAATGTTGCGCTCAACGGCAAGGTGCGCGAAATTCTTATTCAGCCGGACGGGAAAATTTTGATCGCCGGACAATTTTCGGCGATCAACGGAGTCAGACGCAACTCACTGGCGCGCTTGAATTCGGACGGAAGTTTGGATACTTCGTTCGTTCCGTATTTTAATAATTCTGCGACGCAACAAGTCTTAAATGCCCTTGCTTTACAGCCTGACGGTAAAATAATCGTCGGCGGTTTCAGCGGCATTACGCTGGCGAGATTAAATTCCGACGGGTCGCGGGATACTTCGTTTGCTTTAACAATATTTACCAACAGCGCCATCATTGATGTCGGGGTGCAATCAAACGGACAGGTTTTGGTCGGCGGCGACCTTGTTCAAGAAAATGGTCAGCTTAAAAAAATCTTGAGATTCAACGTCAACGGAACAATCGACACTTCGTTTGCGGTCTCGCAACCGAACGCGACGGTTTACAAAATAAACCTTCAACCCAGCGGAAAAATGTTTATCGGCGGAGCGTTTACACAGATCGGCGCTGCGCTGCGCGGCAGAGTCGCGCTTTTGGGCACCGACGGTTCGGTTGATTCGACCTTTAATCCGCCCGGCGGAGCGAACGGCGATGTTTATAATGTCGAGGTTCAAACGGACGGTAAAGTAATAGTCGGCGGTGTCTTTAACGGATTGAACGGAAGTCTTAATCATCAGCGAATCGGCAGATTGAATTCGGACGGGACGCTTGATACCTCTTTTGTTCAAACGGCAAACGATTCGGTTAATGCGTTAAAACTTCAGCCCGACGGGAAAATCCTGATCGGCGGGGCTTTCAGTTCGATCGGTGGAACGCAAAAAAACGGTCTTGCCAGATTAAACTCGAACGGCACGCTTGATAACTCGTTAAATGCCAACGTCCAAACCGGCGTAGTTGACATCCAACTGCAACCCGACGGGAAAATTTTGATTGGCGGAGATTTCACAAAAGTCAACGGCGTTGCAAAATTACGGATTGCCCGTCTGCTGGACACAGTCACTCCGGCGCGTAAATTATTCGATTACGACGGCGACGGCAAGGCAGATGTTTCCGTCTTTCGGGCTTCCGAAAATAAATGGTACGTTCTCCAAAGCTCGAATTTCGCGCTCATCCAAACCGTCTTTGCCGCGGCGGGCGATATTCCGACGCCTGCCGATTTCGACGGCGACGGCAAAACCGATCTCGGCGTGTTTCGTCCCTCGAACGGCA
>CADEFG010000677.1 GCA_902826505.1 uncultured Acidobacteriota bacterium | reverse complement strand
CGGCAGCATACCGAGCGTCGTAGCGATCGTTTCGACGTTTTGACCGCGCGCCGCAAGCGTGATGACGCGGTGGCGGCGTTCGGTCATATTCGGTTTTTGCGGCTCACTAGCCGCGGTTTCTTCGGCGGTTTCTTCGACCGCCGGTTTCGGCTGGCGAACCCGCGTTTCGAGCCACGCGATGCGGCGGGCTTGTTCACCGACGCGCTGGGCATTGGTTTCGAGCGTTTCTTTATTTTTCGCGAGAATTTCTTCCAGATCTTCGACCTGTTTGCCGACAAATTCGAGCAAACCGCGCTGGTTTTGCATTTTTTTGTATATTAATGCCGCCACGCTCATGCTGATAATTCCGAAAAGAATTGCGGCAAATGAAATTTGTGTTTCTAAATTCATTATTCGACCTCGTTTATTTTGTCGGTTTCGGGGTTTTCGAAAGGCGCTTCGGCGGGTGCTTCTGGCGCAACGACCGGGCTCTCGGTTGGTTTTTCGCTTGTCGGGGATGAAAAAAGCGTCTGCGAGCGTTCTTCGGGTGAGCCGATTTCCGTCACGCGAACGCCGTAATAACCGTCGATGACGACGACTTCGCCGCGCGCGAAAGGGAAGTTGTTGACGAGCAGTTCGACCGGTTCGTCAACCGTCCGGTTCAGTTCGAGCATCGAACCGACGCCGAAATGAACGACATCTTTGAGCGGCATTTCGGTTTTTCCGAACCTGACGGTGACGTTCATTTCGACATCCAGAAGTCGTTCGATATTATTTGATGATTCCATATCCTGCATAATGATTTTGAATTTTTAAACTACCGCTTTTGAAAATTTATGATCCTTTTCCTCGGTGATCTGGACGACCAGTTTTTGATCGAGCGAAGCCAGTCTGCCGTGAAATTTGACCAGACCGCCGATCCCGATATTGACCGGTTTGGCGATGCTGTGATTGGTTCGCAAAACATCGCCGACCGCGAGTGCCATCAGATCGGAAACGGCGGCGGGCACTTTTTCAAGCTCGGTCGAAACCGCAAACCGGACGCCCGAAATCGTTTTTAATAAAAAATTGGTCGCTTCGGGCGAGGTTTTGTCGTTGGATGTTTGTGCCGATTGGCTGAATTTTTCGATCACCGATTCGAACATCACGACCGGCAGACAAATGCTCATCAAGCCCTGCGCGTCGCCGATCTGGAGCTGATAGACGATCGTCACGACAACTTCATTCGGCGCCAGTATCTGGACGAGCTTCGGATGAGTTTCGCTGCCGATAAATTCGGTTTCAAACTCGACGAGCGGTTTCCACGCTTCGGAGTAATTATCCGTGACGATCTTCAGAAAGCCTTCAATAATGTTCAGTTCCAGATCGGTCGCGGCGCGCAGCTCGGTAACGGCTTGTCCTTCGCCGCCGAGCATCCGGTCAACGATCGAAAGCGCGATCGAAGTGTTCAATTCGATCGCGAAAACACCGCGCAAAGAATTGGCGGCGACCGAAAAGATCGTCGTCGGGTCAGCCAAACCGCGCATATAATCGCCGTAGGATTGCTGTTCGACCGAGATCAGATTGACCTCCGAGGCGGTTCGCAAAAAAAGCGGCAGGCTCGATGAAAGGCTGTGCGCGAACAGATCGTGGAGCATATAAAGCGAACGCACCTGTTCTTTTGAGAGCCGGTCGGGACGGCGAAAATTATACGGGACGATGCGCCGCCGTTTTTCGCGTTCCTTGCCGGCTTCGTCCGCCGGAATTTCCGGCAGCAGCGCCGCCATTTCTTCATTTGATAAAAGTTCTTCGTCCATTTTAGCCGTGTAAACTTGCGCGTAAGCGAACAACTGCCTGGGTCCGCAGTTGTGAAACACGCGATTCGGTGACGCCCAAAACCTCGCCGATCTCTTTCATCGTTAATTCTTCAAGATAATACAGCGCGATCACCTGGCGTTCGCGTTCGGGCAGTTTGTCGATCGATTTGGCGAGCAAGCGGCGGCGCTGAGTTTCTTCGAGCCGGTCGAGCGCCGAGATCGATTTGTCGGCGATCATTTCCGAAATGCTCAAACCGGTTTCTTCATCGCGGTCGTCGAGCGTGGTGATCGAAAGCCCGCGAATGTCCTGCAAGGTTTCGTGCAATTCGGCGAGCGGCATTTTGAGGCGTCCGGCAACTTCTTCCTCGGTCGCGGGACGTCCGTTTTCCTGTTCGATCTGTGAATAAACGGCTTGCACTTCGCGGGCGCGCCGCCGGGTCGAGCGCGAAGCCCAATCGAGCGACCGGAGATTATCGAGAATCGCTCCGCGGACACGCATTTCGGCAAATGTCGTAAAGGCGATCCCGCGCGAAGCATCATATCGTTCGACGGCATCGATCAAACCGACGACGCCCGCCCCGTAAAGATCGTCGCGTTCGACCGACGGCGGAAGCTTGGCGGCGATCCGGTCGGCGATGTATTTTACTTTGGGAAGATGCGAGGTGATCAAAAAGTCGCGTTCGTCCTGAGCAACATTAACCGTTGTGATTGCTTTGACCTTTTTATATATTGAAGGGGCGCAGTATTGAAGCATAAGCTTTCTAAATTAAAAATCTAAATTTTGTAAAATTAATTTTGTGCGAGCGTATCCCAAAATGATTTGACTTCTTTCAATCCGGTATCTTTTTGTTTGTGTGAGTGAAGCTGTTTGGCGATCAGACGGATCGCGCGGCTGGCGGCGGCGTCGGGCGATAACTGAACGAGCGGAACCTGTTCGCGGACGGCTTCGGGAATGTGCGAATCGTGCGGGATCATGCCTAAAAATTCGATCCGCTGACCGAGAAAATTCTGAACCGCCGAATTAAGCGATTGGAAAACCTGTTCGGCGTCGCCGATGCCGACGACATTATTGACAACGATCGAAATCGGTTTCGATGGCGCGTATCGCAAGATGATCTTGATGGTCGCATAGGCATCAACGATCGAGGTCGGCTCGGGCGTCGCGACGACGATCACTTCCGCCGCCGAGATCAAAACGCTGATCACGCTTTCGGCGATTCCGGCGGCGGTATCGATCAGCATAAAATCCACGTCCTCTTCCATCATTCTTAATTTCTCGAAGATATGCGGGTGCGTCATGACGGAAAGTTTGGCTAATTCTTCGACACCGCTGCCGCCCGGAATCAGGCTGACGCTTTCATTGAGATCGATGCG
>CADEFG010000676.1 GCA_902826505.1 uncultured Acidobacteriota bacterium | reverse complement strand
TTTTCAAACGTCAGCTCACCGATCCAGGTGCTTTCAAAATCAAAATTGACGAGTTTCGGTTCCTGCGAAGCGGCAAAAGTATAAACATTTTCGGCTTGCGGCTGGAGCCAAACTTGTTCGATTCGTCCGTCAATTTCGATCTCGATTTTACCCTGAAAAAAATCAACCTGCGGATATTCATTATTCGGATCGATCTTTTGGGTTTGCCTGACATTGACGGTCATTTGTTTTTTTTCACCGTCGAAATTTTTCGTCACTTCAAAAACTGGATGACCCATTTTGTAAAGCCATTGTTCGAAAAACCAGCCGATCGATTCGCCGGTCGCGTCTTCGACCGCTTTTTGAAAATCTTCGGTCGTAACCGATCTTCCGCCGTTCGATTTTACGTAATGGCGAAGCGCCTTCCACCAATTTTTTTCGCCCAAATGTTTGCGCAGCATATGCAAAATCAAAGAACCGCGCTTGGTCGCATAATTATCGCCGGTAAATGCCGCCGCGTCGTCGTAATTGCGAGTCACGACCGGATGCCGGATTCCCGCGCTCCAATCCGAAAGATAAACGCTTTGATCAAAACTGTGCTGCCATTGCAGAAATTCCTGCCGACCGTTTTTATATTCGTTGTAAAGCGCGTTGAAATTATGCGCAAAGGATTTATTGAGCCAGATTTCGCTCCAGTCGCGGGCGCTCAGATAATTGCTAAACCATTGCTGGGCAAGCGCTTCGGCTTCGGTTAAATCCCACAGATAGAAATAATCGGCATGCGTCGCGTAATCATCGACCATATTTTCGGTGATCGTCGAAACGCTAAGATTGCCCGAAAAACTGCCGATGTCTTGAACAAAAACCTGCGAATAACTCGGATATGGATATTTGACGCCGGTCTTTTCCGAAAAGAATTTGACCATGTCCGGTAAACGTTCAACGGTTGCCGCGACCCATTCTTTTTCTTGCGGATAGCCAAAATTATTCAATTCGACGCCATCGAAACTTTGTTTGAAATTCACATATTCGCCAACTACGAATGAAGTCAGATGATTGGCGTAAGGCGTTTCCGTTTTGTAATGAAAAGTACGAGTGCCGTCAACATTTTCCTTTGTTTTGATGAGCTTGCCATTGGAAATGACCGTCAATTTTTTTTCGACCGTCGCCGTAAATTCGGTCGTTCGAAAATCGTTCGGCGCGTCATAACCCGGAAACCAGTAACGATTTGATTCGGGATCGCCCATCGACCAAATTTCCCGCGGTTTGAGCGGGTCGTTCGAAGTCGGTTCCGAAAACCGAAGTCCTTTCCCATTACTGCCGCTTAAATTATTCGGATCTGGAAGATTAATCCAATTTGTTCGGTAGTCGATTTTTACGGAAACGTCTTCGCCGGGCATATAAACACGGTCCAGCGTGATTTTGAGATTATCGTTTTGATCGCCGCCCGCATAAACGAACTTCAGTGATTTATCATTTAATAAAATCGAATTGATGGTCAACATTGCGGCGTCCAAAGCGATTTCGCCTGCCGGATTTAACGGCGAAAAGGTGACCGTGGTCGTTCCGAACGCTTGTTTTTTCGCCCAGTCAAATCGCAGTTCGATCGCCAGATGTTTGACGTCGATTTTTCGGGCACGAATCCAATTGGCGGGCGGAAGTTTTATCTTTTCGATCTTTGTTTCCCCGGAAAAAATCTCGCGCTCTTGAAGATTATGATTAACGACAACCGCCGAAACATTGTTTGAAAGAATAAACCAAAGTAAAAAAATCGCTAAAACCTGTTCCAAATTTCTTTTCGAATTCATATTGAACCTCACTTTTTATTACCTTGATTACTTTTCCCCGAAAATATCGGGCGGATTTCACCAGCGGTTTGCGCCGCCGCGTTCTGTAAAAAAAATCACCACCACCAAGGGAAAAATCAAAATAGTTCGCATAACTTCCCTCAAACGACGATTTTTCCGCTGTTCGGCAAATATTTTTCTTTGATGATCTGCAAATGATGTTTTTGATGCCCGAGAATCGCAAAGCCGTAGGCGAGCACCGACATTTGGTTTTCAGACACGACCGCAAATCTTTGCAGAGCTTGATCGTCGAATGATTCAAACAAAAAAGCGGTCGCGCAGCGAACAATTTTTAGACCTTCAACAATTCTTTCCAAAGTTCGATCTTTGGTGCAGACATTGGCGGCAAAAAGGGCTTCATCAAAACCCGGAAGTTTTGTTTGATCGTGGCGCCCGATCCGCAACGCGCGATACGACAAAACTAGCTCGCTATCGATCAAATGTTGAAAAATATCGTTAATCGTCCATTTTCCCGGCGCGTAAACGAAGTCGCCGATTTTGGTCAAACTCTTTAACTCCAAATTATCGAGTTCCGTTCGCGAACGCTCGAAAGCTTCGGATATTTCAAGGTCTTCGACCAGATTGATATATTTGTCGAAATAACACGCGGGTTGTTTGATGTCTGATTTTTTCATAGTTTTTTGATCGCTGGTTTTCAAAATTCAAGCCTTGTTTAAGCCTCTCCGCGATATTGATCTTGCAGGTAATCGCATTTTGCCGCGTTATCTTTCGCCGATAAAAGATAACGTCGCCAAGCCTGTTGTTCGTGCCAAACGGCGGCAAGTTCCCAAACGCAAAATGTTCCGCGATGCAATCCGGCAAAAGTAAAAGGCTCGAAATCCGTCTGCGCCGCGCCGTTTTTTGCAAAGACGCTTTCCCATAATTCGTTATCATTGCGCCACGAGCTGACCAGCAGAAAATAAAAATCGTGCCCGCAGCGGTGAAGAATGATAAAACCTAGTTCGCCGAGTTCGCTCAAATTCCCCGCGCCGGATTCTTTTTCAAGAAAGCCTCGCGCAAGTTCGTAAATATCGCCCGGAACCGGTTCGTCTTTTTTGGCGAGGTTATGCCATTTGAGCGTTGAATTTGAAAGCTCGATGCTTTCACCAGGTTCAATAAATTTGCCGTAATGGCTGTAATTCGCGGCGGTTTCCTGAGTTTCATTTTTTACCGTGTGGCTTGCCGTCATATAAATTTTCCTGCTCCTTTGCTTTCCAACCAAAAAATCGAAATCGTCCGCCGGTGAAATTTCCGGGGTAACGATGATTAATACTTCCCTGATTTTTGCTCTTTTTGAAAACATTTGGCTTTTCTCATTTCTTGTTTTTGATTTAT
>CADEFG010000675.1 GCA_902826505.1 uncultured Acidobacteriota bacterium | reverse complement strand
CGAAAGCAAACTAATTCTGGAAAAGCTGAATCAAAGCCATTTCGTCTGTTTATTGGACGTGAAGGGACGCTCGATTTCTTCGCCCGATCTGGCTAAAGAGTTGGAAAAATGGCAAAACCGGGGACTAAAAGAAGTAACTTTTATCATCGGCGGTGCGGAAGGCATCGCGTCTGAGGTTGTCGAAAGGGCGGATAATAGTTTATCCTTGTCGTTTCTAACCTTTACGCACGAAATGGCGCGTGTCGTAATGTTGGAACAACTTTATCGAGCATTTACAATTATAAAAGGGTTTCCATATCAAAAATGAGTGAACTGAATTTGAAAGACATAAAAGAAAAACTGATCGCCGAACGCGAAAATCTTTTGAAAAAACTAAAAGAAAACGACCTTTCGGTTGACGATTCCGAAACGCCCGATCCGGTCGATCTGGCAGTCAGGAATTATTCCAAAAACGTGATGCTGGCGGTTTCCGAAAACGACAGCCGGCAGTTGATTTTGATAAACGAGGCATTAGAACGCATCGACGATGAAGAATACGGTACGTGCCAGAACTGCGAAAAAGAAATCAAGCCCAAACGTCTCGACGCGATTCCGTGGGCGCGGTATTGTCTGGATTGTCAGGAACTTGTCGAACAAGGTTTGCTGGAAGAAGATTAGAAAGTGAAAAAGTAAAAAAGGCTAAAAGTGAAAAAGTTTGTCTATCTGTGCAACAAAACTTTTTCACCTTTTCACTCTTCCACTTTTTCACTTCTGAACTATGCTCCGGAAAATTTACGATTCACTTTTAACTCTCGCCTATCCCCAATCTTGTCAAGTTTGTCAAAATTCCGTTGAAAATTCAGCAGACGGCGTCGTTTGCCGGAAATGCTGGCGAAAAACTCGTATTTTTTCGGGTCAAGAAACGCTCTGTGCCAAATGCTCGGCGTTTTTGCAGGAACGATCTTCTAAATTTCAAACTTTTTGCCATAACTGCGACGCGCATTTTTACGATGGGGCGCGTGCCGTCGGACTTTACGAAAACGCGCTTGCCGCTTCGGTTCTTTATCTCAAACGCAAGCCTTTTTTGGCAAAAGTTCTAAAAAATCTTTATATTTCCGCTTTTGAAAATTCACCCTTTCAGGATTCGACCGTGATAATTCCCGTTCCGCTTTCAAAAAAAAGATATTTGGAGCGCGGATTTAATCAAGCCGAAGTTTTGGCGGAAGCCTTATCGCAGCGAACAAAGCTGAAAATCGATAAAGAAAGCCTTGCGCGAAAAATCCATACGCCGCTGCACCGCGCCGCGATGGATCGAAGAGCGCGGGAATTGACGGTTGAAAATGCGTTTGAAGTAACGCGTCCGAAACTCGTTAAAGGAGCGACGATCCTGCTTATTGACGACGTTTTCACATCGGGCGCAACCACATCCTTTTGCGCCAAAGCCTTAAAGAAAAAAGGCGCGGACAAGGTTTATGTTCTGACCATTGCCCGCGCTCTTTGAAAATTAAGAATTAAGAATATTGGAAATCTTTCTCTTTAATTTTTAATTTTTAATTTTTAATTGATTTAGGGTGCATCGTAATTCGGAAGAGCTAAATCGTCCGTGAGACCAAATTGCGTGATCAAAACCGAACCGTTTGAACTTCGCACGATGTACCAAACACCGGTCGAAGGTCGGAAAACGCCGATGTCATCTTTGCCGTCGCCGTCGTAGTCTCCGACGACCGGCACATCGCCGGTGATCCCCCAATTCACGATTTGAACACTGCCGTTTAAGCTTTGGCGAATATACCAAACACCATTGCGAAAAACAGCCTGGTCGGCTTTGAAATCGCCGTCAAAATCGCCCTGCGCCGGCACATCGCCGTTGGCACCGAAAGCAACCGCGCCGAACGAACCGTTGATACTGTTTAAGCGATACCAAACGCCGTCGCTCGGTCGCCAGAGCGAGATGTCGTATTTGCCGTCGCCGTCATAATCGCCCGGTGTCGGCAGATCGCCGGTCAAGCCGAATTGCTGGGTGACAACGACACCGTTCGACGAGTTAAAACGATACCAGGTTCCCTGTGACGGTCGGAAAACCGCGAAATCAGCCTTTGCGTCGCCGTCATAATCGCCGGCGGCGGGAATATCGCCGGTTGAACCGAATTGAACGATTCCAACCGTGTTGTCACTGCTCCGGTAGTTATACCAAACTCCGGTCGAAGGTCGAAAAACGCCGATGTCCGTAATATTATCGCCGTCATAATCTTCGGGCGTCGGAACATCGCCGGTTGAGCCGAAACCTTGAATTCGATTGGTGTTGTTCGAACTGTTATTGACATACCAAACGCCGCTCGAAGGTCGAAAAACGGAAATATCGGTTTTGAAATCGCCGTCGAAATCCGCCGAGGCTTTGGCGCGGACTATCCTGTCGATCTGCCCGTTTGAATAACACACGTAAACTTCGCCGTCTTCGTCTTCACCGAAAGAGATCACATTGCGCGGCGTGTCTTGAAGTAAAATCTGTGATGCGCCGTCCCAGCGCCAGATTTCACCGGTGCAGTAATCGGCGTAAGTATACGAACCGTTCGGCAAACTGCCTTGTGTTCCGCGATAGACATAGCCGCCCGTAATCGAACAGCGTCCGCCGCTGTGCCCATACTGGAAAACCGGTAATGTGTAATTGGTCGGAGTGCAAAGCGTCGGATCCAAGCCTGTACAGGCATTTCCTTCATAAACCCGCCAGCCGTAATTTGCGCCGCCGGTGATGATGTCGACTTCTTCGACCGAACCTTGTCCGACATCTGCCGCCCAAAGTTGATTTGCGCCGCCGCGGTCAAACGACCAACGCCACGGATTTCGCATTCCGATCGACCAGATTTCCTGACAAGTGTTTCCCGATGTCGTGCTTCCGTTGTCGCACCGCGTCGTATTTGCGCCGGTAAACGGGTTCGTCGGCGGAATCAGATACGCATTGGGCGAACCGACCGGAATATCAACATCGATCCGCAGCATCTTGCCGAGAAGTTGGGTGCGGTTTTGCGCGCGGGCGCCCGGATCGTTTGCCGAACCGCCGTCGCCCATCCCAATATACAAATAACCGTCGGGACCGAATTCGATCATTCCGCCGTTATGATTCGAAAACGGCTGCGGAACGGTGAAAAGAATTCTTTCGCTCGCAATATCGCCTTGATTCGGATT
>CADEFG010000674.1 GCA_902826505.1 uncultured Acidobacteriota bacterium | reverse complement strand
AGACATTTAGTTGTGTGTCAAAAATATGTGTGCTTGTATTCTTTCATATTGTGCTGGGCGGAGTTCTGTTACGTTCTTTTAATCTGACCGAAAGTTTATGGCTCGATGAATTATGGTCAACCGAGGTTAAACTTACCAATCTGAAATCGCTTGCGGTGACGGCGATCGGCGATGTTCATCCGCCATTTTACACGGTTATAATGTTTCTGTGGATCGCAATATTTGGCGATTCCGAAATATCCGTCAGAATACTGCCGCTAATTTTCGGTGTTTCATCAATATTTTTAATCTATGTTTTAACTTGTCAGGTAACCGAACCGCGGGTCGCACTTTTGGCAGCATTTTTGCTGAGTATTTCGCCGGTCCACATTTGGTATTCGCACGAAGCAAGACCTTATTCCGCGCTGCTGTTTTTTCTTCTTCTAAGCATTATCGCCCATATCAAGCTCAAAGACGCTTCTGCCAAACCTGTCTGGTTTTTCATTTATTTTATCTCGATGTTCGCCTGTGTCCTGACACATTATTACTTGTCAGCCTATTTAGCTCTTATTTCAGTTATTTCAATTGCCGGAAAGGACATCTATAAACGACGCATTCTCCTAATGAACGCGATCATCCTATTTTGTCTCGGTGCCTGGTTAATCCTCAAAATGACGGTTTCGACATTAAAAACCGGGTTTGCCTATTTGCGGGCATTTACATTTTCGGAATTTGGCGACCTTTACTTTAACTGGTTCTTACTCGGAAATTCGTGGAACGTCGAAACTCATTACTGGCTGGTTACTATTATCAAGCTGTTTTTCGTCGCAATATTCGTCTACGGTATCTATCTTTTACTAAAACATCCGGTCGCAAAATCGAATTTTCACGAAATCATTCTATGCTTACTAATCCTGCCCTGTTCACTTTTACTGATGGCAGGTCTCGGCTTTAATAATTATATTGAACGCAGTGCTTTTGTGTCGCTGCCTTTTTTCCTGATAGTTTTAGCAAGAGGACTCACCGGATTTGATCAAAAAGCGATCAGATATGCCTGTATTTCAGTCGCCCTACTAACCACCATTGCGACACTTGTCGTCCACTTTAACCGGCAGGATGAATGGACTGTTTATAAGCCCAAACCGGATTGGCGTTCGGCGGCTCGCTATCTGGAAAATCAGGCAAATACTGCCTTGCCAGCCCCGAAAATATTCGCCGTCACACCAGCGGACGAACTGTCCTATTATAATTCGGATTTTAAACAAATCAGTAATCCCGAACAATCTGAGAATTCCGCCATCGCAGTAAATAATCCTTTAGCCGTCTATCGAATAAATTTACAACAAACGGAAAGACTCTATAACGATTTAGCGCAGGATCAAAGGTACGAATTTTTTCTGATCCGAAATCAATTCTGGACAGGCAGTTTTCCGGAAATATTTGAAAACCTGAAGAGTGACGAAAGATTTCACTATGAAACGGTGCAGCAATTCAAGGGGCTTGAAATTCATCGTTTTAGTATGAAATCAAAGTAACTGCAGACGATTTTTTTATAAGAGAACATTTGATCGAATTTTGGCGATTGCCATTTATGAGTTTTTATGCGAATTGGTGTTGACGCAACCTGTTGGGGAAATAAACGCGGCTTCGGACGCTTTACGCGCGAACTTCTCGAAGCCGTTTTAGAAATTGATAAAACCAACGAATATTTATTTTTTATTGACGGCGCAACCGCCGAAAGCGAAACGATTCCGGCGCGGGTTAAAAAGATCGTTGCCGAAACCAAAGTTTCACCGATTCAGGCGGCTTCGGCAGAAAGCAGCCGTTCGGTCAAGGATTTATGGGCGATGAGCCGCGCGGTTTGGCAACATAAAATCGATGTGTTCTTTTTTCCGGCGGTTTATTCCTATTTTCCGGTCTTTAATCGCACTAAAATAATCGTCACGCTCCACGACGTGATCGCCGATCATCATCCCGAACTGATCTTCCCGAACGCCAAATCGAAATTTTTCTGGAAATTAAAACAAGCCGTCGCGATTCGGCAAGCCGATCTGATCGCAACCGTTTCAGAATATTCCAAACAGCAAATCATCGAATATTTTAAACTTCCCGACGCGCGGCTGCGCATTATTTCGGAAGGCGCGCGACCGGTTTTTAAGGTTCTCGAACAAACGGAAGAAACGATTCAAACGCTTGCCCGTCACGGCTTGGCACCGGACGAGAAATTCCTGCTTTATGTCGGCGGCATCAGCCCGCACAAAAATCTGGCGACGCTTTTGACGGCGTTTGACAAGATCGCCGAAAATCAAACCGATGTCCGGCTCGTGCTCGTCGGCGATTACAAAGACGACCCGTTTTTCTCGGCTTATCCGTCGCTCAAAAAACAGGTCGCTGAACTCGGCTTGGAAAACAAAGTTATTTTTACCGGATTTATTCCGGACGAAGATTTGGCGCATCTTTACAATACCGCCGAACTGCTGGTTTTTCCGTCGCTCGAAGAAGGTTTTGGGCTGCCGGCGATTGAAGCGATGTCGTGCGGAACGCCGGTCGCCGCCAGCAACTGCAGTTCGCTGCCCGAAGTTTTGGACGACGCCGGACGCTTTTTCGACCCGCACAACGCCGAAGATATGGCGGAAGTGATCGGGCAAATTTTAGGCGATGCCGAAATCAGAAGAAGGATGCGGGAGAAAGGTTTGCAGCGCGCCGAGCAATTTATGTGGAAAAAGGCGGCGCAGGAAACGCTCGCCATTTTTAACGAATTGGTCAAAAAAAAATCTGACCTAAAATCGGTTTCGCCCGAAGTCGTTGCCGAACCGCGGAAACTTTAATAAATCTAAAGCATTTCAAAATGAACAAACCGCTAAAATTTTGTATGGTTTCGACCTTTTATCCGCCGTATAATTTCGGCGGCGACGGAATGCATATTTACCGTCTGTCGAACGAACTCGCGCGGCGCGGTCACCGGGTTGATATTTTTCACTGTGAGGACGCTTTTTTGATGATGAACGGCAAAGCGCCGACCGCCGATTTTCCGAATCACGAAAACATCAAAGTTCACGGGCTTAAAAGCGGCAAAGGTTTTTTGTCGCCCCTTTTGACGCAGCAAACCGGCAGACCGTTTTTTAAGGGCGCGATCAAAAAAGCGCTCGAAGAAAATAAGTATTACGTGAGCCATTACAACACA
>CADEFG010000673.1:1382-3171 GCA_902826505.1 uncultured Acidobacteriota bacterium | reverse complement strand
AGCGATCGACGCAAAAATTGCAAGCGTTCAAAAGGAAAATGCGGTCTGGCGCGAACGCGCGACGCAGACGGCTTTTGATGCGGCAGCGGCTGTTTGAAAGATGATTTAGAAGGATTTTAAAATATTTGGAGGGTGAAAAATGAATTGCGCGATTGAAATAAAAAGAGAAACGGAATTTCCGAAACTTGCCGAAAAGGTCAGAATGTTGTTGGGGCTTTTAATGATGATCGGAGGCTTATATTTCGGATTATTTGCGGTGGGCGCGGTTGAAGGTTTGGGCTTTCTGGCATTTCTGGCGTCGCCTTTCGTGATCGTCACCGACAAGTAAGTTCAAAAAAATTAGTTGCCGATGAAGCGCGGATTTTATTGATCCGCGCATCAGTCGAAAGACAAACCAAGAAAAAAATATTTAGAGGAAGGGAAAAACAATGAGTGAACAAAATCAAAAGATCGCATTAATTACGGGTGCCAATCGCGGCATCGGGTTTGAAACGGCGCGCCAGTTGGGGCAGCTCGGGATAAAAGTTCTGCTCGGTGCCCGAAGCGCGGAAAAAGGCACGGAAGCGGCTGATAAATTGAAGGCGGAAGGTTTGGATGCCGAATTCATTTTGCTTGATGTTGACGATGAAAAAACGCACGAAAGCGCGGAAAAGTCGATCGAAGCAAAATTCGGCAAACTCGACATTCTGGTCAATAACGCCGGAATTTATATCGACGAAAATGAAAACGGCGCGCCGGTTGGAGCCAGCCAAACGTCGTCCGAAATTTTCCGCAAGACCTTTGACACGAACTTTTTCAACACGATCGCTCTGACGCAGAAATTCGTGCCGCTGATCAAAAAATCGGACGCGGGCAGAATCGTCTTTTTATCGAGCGGCTTGGGTTCGCTGAATCTGCACAGCGATCCGAATTCGCCGATCTACAATTGGAAAGTTCCGGCTTACGACATTTCGAAAACCGCGCTCAACGGTTATGCCGTTCATTTGGCGTATGAACTGAAAGATACGCCGATCAAGGTCAACGCGGCGCATCCGGGTTCGGTCGTTACGGACATGAACGCGAGAGGCGAAATTCCGCTCGAAGAAGGCGCGAAAACTTCCGTTTCGCTGGCGACGCTGCCCGATGACGGCTACACGGGCAAATTTATCCATCTCGGCGCGGAATTGCCGTGGTAAGGCGTTTATATCAGCGGATCGGCATTTAAAAGACGCCGATCCGCTGGTTTTGAGGAGAAAAAAATGAAGGCACAGGAAGAAAAAACTACAAATCCGGCGGAAAAAGAATTGTTCGTAAAAATGGTCGTCGACGCGTGGAAAACGCAAAATTCGCGGGTTGATAAATTGCTCGCCGAGCTTTCCGACGAACAATTGGAATCTGAAGCCGCGCCGGGAAAAAACAGCGGCGTTTACCTGCTCGGACATCTTGCGGCGGTCAACGACGGTTTATTGGAGATTCTTGGGTTTGGAGAAAAACTGGCGCCGCAGCTCGAAAATATTTTTATCAAAAATCCCGAAAAATCGGATTTTGAAAAGCCTTCGATCACCAAGCTAAAACAGTTTTGGCAGGAAATAAACGCGAAAATCGGCGAGCATCTTGAAAAGACGACCGCCGATGAATGGTTTGCGCGGCACACGGCGGTTTCGGACGAAGATTTTGCGAAAGAACCGCACCGCAACAAGCTGAATGTTTTGCTGAGCCGCACCGTTCACCAAAGCTATCATTTGGGACAGATGGCGTTGCTGGCGAAAAAGTAAATTCTGTTTTTGTTTAATTTCGTAGCATTTCGATG
>CADEFG010000673.1:0-1352 GCA_902826505.1 uncultured Acidobacteriota bacterium | reverse complement strand
AGCTGGTGGCGCAAAATTTAAAACACAGCGTGAAGAGTGTTTGACGGATTTCAATGGATTAAAATTAAACGATATGAGAAGTTTTCATTTCAAATTAGTTGATGTTTTTACCGAAAAACCGCTCGAAGGAAATCTGCTGCCGGTCGTCATGGAAGCGGATTCATTAAGCAGCGACGAAATGCAGGCGATCGCCCGCGAATTCAATGCGTCGGAAACGACTTTTGTCTTAAAACCGACGGCTGAAAAAGCGGCGTGGCGGCTGCGTTCGTTTACGCCGCAAGCGGAAGTTTACGGTGCCGGTCATAATGCGCTCGGCGCGTGTTGGGCGCTTGCCGAAAATAAAACGGTCGCTCTGCGTGATGGGCAAAATATCGTTTACCAGGAAATCGGCGCGAGCGTTTTGCCGCTTGAAATCTATGTCGAAGCGGGAAAACCGGAAAAAATTCTGATGACGCACGACAAGCCGGTTTTTGGACAAAAGTTTACCGATTACAAAGCTTTAGCCGATGCCTTGAACACGGACGAAACGATTTTTGCGACTGATTCGACCGAGCCGCAGGCGGTTTCGACCGGCGCGTTTCATTTTCTCGTGCCGGTCAAAAATCTCGCGGCTTTGAAAAACGTGCAGCCCGACCCGAAAAAATTGGCGGCGCTAGCCAAACCGCTCGGCTGCGAAGGCTGTTATTTATACAGTCTCGAAACGGTCGAAGCGAAGTCGGCGGCGCAGACCCGCGCATTTTTCCCGGGCATCGGAATTTCCGAAGATCCGGCGACCGGAACCGCCGCCGGACCGCTCGCGGCGCTGCTGGTTTCGAAGGGGATTTTGCCCGCCGGCGAAACTTTGATCATCGAGCAAGGATTTCTGATTAATCGTCCGAGCCGGATCGAAGTTTTTGTCAAGGGCGAGGAAATAAAAGTCGGCGGAAAATGTATTTCGGTAGGTGAAGGAATTTTGAAACTTTGAGAAAATATAAACCAAAGCAAATTTTAAGACACGGATTTGGTTAAGTTTATGAAGATCAAAGACAAGATTATTCTCGTCACGGGCGGCGCGAACGGCATCGGCAAGGCTCTCTGCGAACGGTTTCAGACGGAAGGCGCAGAAAAAATTTACGTTGCCGATATTGATTTTGACAACGCCGAACGGGTTGCGCGCGCCGTCAGCGGCAGGGCTTTCCGGCTCGATGTTGCGGACGAAGCGAATTGCCGTCTGGTCATCGAAGAAATTTTGAGCGAAGCCGGACGGCTTGATTTTATCGCTTCAAACGCCGGAATCGGCGGCGGCGAAGGAAGTCTCGAAATTTCAAACGACGTTTGGCAGAAGATTTACGAGATCAATGTTTTATCGCACG
>CADEFG010000672.1 GCA_902826505.1 uncultured Acidobacteriota bacterium | reverse complement strand
GAAGTTTGCAAAATTTCCGACTCCAAAGTTGGCGGCGACGGATTCGGGGTCGGTTTAACCTGCGCGAACAGATTCGCACCGACCGCGAAAATCGAAATTAGAAAGAGTGTTTTTGTAAGTTTCATACGTTTTAGACTTTTGCCGAATTCATAATTTCTTCAATCACATCGGCATCTTTCGGGACTTTTGAGGTGAGATTGACGTTGCCGTCTTCGGTGACGAGAACGTCGTCTTCGATGCGAATGCCGATGCCGCGATATTTTGACGGCGCGTCTTTATCGTCGGGCGGAATGTAGAGTCCGGGTTCGACCGTCAAGACCATGCCGGGCGCGAACGGGCGCGAGTTTTTGGCTTGCTGTTCGGTAAAATAGCGTCCCGCGTCGTGAACGTCTAAACCCAAATAATGCCCGACGCCGTGCATATAATATTTCATAAACTCTTTCTTTTTGATCAAATCCTTGGTTTTGCCCTTCAAAAGTCCGAGTTTTTTCATACCCTCGGTCAGAAGTTCGATCGACAGATCCTGACGCTGTTTGACGGTGTTGCCTTTTTTCGTCGCTTCGATACATTCGTTTTGGACTTCGAGAACGACGTCGTAAACCTCGCGTTGCGGTTTTGTAAATTTGCCGTTGACGGGAAACGTCCGCGTAATGTCCGACGCGTAGCCTTTGTATTCGCAGCCCGCGTCGATCAGCAAAAGGTCACCGTCTTTGAGCGGTGCGTTATTTTCGACGTAATGTAGAATCGTCGCGTTGTCGCCGCCGCCGATGATCGAATTGTAAGCGACGCCCGCAGCGCCCGCCATCCGGAAATGATGTTCGATCATTGCTTCGATCTGCGATTCGTTCATTCCGGGTTTACAATTCTGCATCGCGAGAACGTGCGCTTCGGCGGCAATGTCGCCCGCTTTTTGCATGAATTCGACTTCTTCCGGCGTTTTATGCAGACGCATTTCGCCCAATATTATCGTCGGGTCAACGATCGTGTGCGGCGGATAGGCGGTTTTCAAGCGGCGGAATCTTTGACCTGAAAGATAGCTGATGACCGTTTGGTCTAATTTACTGTCAACGCCGAAACGGTAGTAGAGCTTTTCGTGACCGTTGACGAGTTTCGCAAATTCGCTCTCGAATTTTTCGATCGGCAAGGCTTTGTCCGCACCGTAATTTTTCTTCGCGCCCTCCGTGCCTTCGCGCCGTCCGTACCAGGTTTCCATGAGCGGATCGCGCGGGCGGACAAAAAGCGTGAACGGATGTTTTTTGTTCGACGGCGCGATGACGGCGATCGCGTCGGGTTCGGGAAAGCCGGTCAAGTAATAAAAATCAGGGTCTTGATGAAACTTAAATTCCGTGTCGTAACTGCGCGTCTGTTCGTGCGACGCGGGAATAATGGCAATCGCATCCTTGCCGATCTGTTCGATAAAATCTTTCAGTTGTTTTCGCATAAATTCTCCTTGCCAAAAGTTTAACGCAAGCGCGGCATAAAGAAAAATTAGCCACCGAAGAACACAGAGGACACGGAGGTTTTATGTTTCTTTTTTATCTTTGTGAACTCTGTGTTCTTCGGTGGCTAATTTATTTTGCAAAAAGATTAAAAATCTTATCGTTCTTAAAACATAAAAACTGTTATAATTCACAAAATTTCGACCGAAACGGAGAAAAACAATGAACAGAATCTTTAGTTTATGCCTGCTTTTAGGAATTTTTGCGAGCGCCGCGTTGGCGGACGTGCGTTTACCGAATAAGCCGAAACCGACGCCCGCGCCGAAGGAGAAAAAAGCGCTTGAAACAAGATTATTTATCAGCATTCAAAAGAATGAAAAAGACGCGCGACTGCAAATTCCGAAAGACCAGATAAAACAGCTTCGTGCGCAATTGGATGAGCTCGACGGCGGTTCTAACAATGCGGCTTTTTTGAGTTTTTCGCGGACGCAGACGGTCGTCAGCGGTTTGTTTTTGAGTCTCGCGTTTGTTTTCGGCGGCGCCTGGCTGGCGCGTTCACGCCAAACCGCTCTGAAACCGAATAAAACTCTGGTCGCCGGCGCGGTTTTGTTTTTGGGCGGCGCGTTGGCGGCGGTTTGCTATGCCAATATCGGTCCGCCGATTGACGCCCGAAGCATCACGAGCAAGATTTTTTCGCAATCCGTTCATCAATACAAACAGGCTTCGGGCAAGATCAAACTCGAAATAAACGAAAATGATGACAACATCCGGCTGATCGTTCCCGACATGCCGGACGACAGGAAAACGGACGAATAAAAAGAGAAAAAGGTTAAAAGGAAAAAAGGGTAAAAGCAGCTAATGGCTTTATTTAACAAACCTTTTCAACTTTTCAGCTTTTCACCTTTCCAAATGCAGGAAATTCAGCGGGCAAAATTTCAAATCACGACGGCGCAGGTTTTCGCGGGCGGATTTTTGTCGTTTTGTGTTTTGGCGGCAATGCTGATCGGCGCATTTCCGCTCCAGGCTTCGATCCTGACGATCTTTCTTTTCGCGGGCGTTCACAATGCGTTCGAGTTTCGCTATTTTGCGGCGCGAATGCCTGTTCGTTGGGGCAGGTCAAAAACCTTTTATGCGGTCGGGATCGGCGGCGTGGTGGTTTTAACTTCCGCTTATCTGGTGATTTATTTCGGCAGCGGAAGCTGGCTCTGGAGCGCCGAAAATTGGCAAATCGCCGTTTCCGGCTGGAACACGGGTTTGGTTCTTTGGATCGGATCGCTGTTTTATTTAAGAGGAAAACAGAAGCCTCGATCTGATTGGAGCTGGGCTTTTGCCGCTGCCTTTTTACTCGCGGCGATTGTTTGGCTCGTCCCTGCCTATTGGAGTTTGTCGCTCGTTTACCTGCATCCGTTTATTGCGTTGTGGTTTTTCGAAAGACAAATCCGGCGCACGCGCAGGGAATGGCTCAAAGCCTATCATTTCTGTTTGGCGACGATTCCGCTTTTCGTGCTTATCTTGTATTTCGCTTTTGCCAACGCGCCCGATCTCTCGAACGAAACAAATCTTTTCTGGATCATCACCGAGCATGCCGGAAGCGGAATTTTGCCTTCGATTTCAAGTCATTTTCTCGTTGCCGCGCACGTTTTTCTCGAAACGATTCATTACACGGTTTGGATCTTGCTGATTCCTTTGATCGACCGCCGCGCCGTTCCCTGGCGCCTGCGGGAAATTCCGCTTG
>CADEFG010000671.1 GCA_902826505.1 uncultured Acidobacteriota bacterium | reverse complement strand
TTTTTTCAGAGTTCATCGATTTAACTCCAAATCTACTTTCTGATCTCGTCGACCTTCAGGTTAAAGTTAGCATCAAATGCTTTGTTGCGAATCCAGATTCCCAACCATTCTTTTCGCGGAATGCGCACCGTAAAATCCGCGCCCGTATCATATCTGGCGATCGCCCGCAGAACGGTTGCCTGGACTTCTTCATTGATCGCCGCTTCAGCTTCTTTCGATAATTTCAGACCTTCCAGCCTGATTATTAAATCTGCCATAATATTCTCCTGATTTTATTTGGGTTGGGCGATGCACTTCGGGAAGATTGAATCAAAAGCCGTCGCACCACATAACAGCGTTTGTCCAAGTTTATTGAGTTCAATAAAAAGACCGGAGTGGAAAAACTTTTTGCTAAGATCTTAAAAGAAATTTAAACTTTTGCGGTAATTCGAGGTTATTAGAGCAAACTTCAAGTAAATGCACTTCAAATAAAAAAACAATCGCCCCGGCGCAAAAGCAGTCGCTGAAAGCGACACAGATAATAGCCCGGGGTGGAACGAGCGCGAGCGAATACAACCCCGGGAGCGCGATCATTGAACCGTTCCGACCCTGAAGGGGTCGCACAATCGCCTCTGAAATCGTACGACCCCTTCAGGGTCGGATATTTGTGGGAATTCGTCCCCGGGGTTGTCGCCGGCGGCTTGACCCCGGGCTATTATCTTTGGTCGCCTTCAGCGACCGCAAGCATTTAAGCCGCGTGGGCTTAACCTTCTTTCATCCAACTGAAATTTGCAATAAAACCGCTGCGCCATGATAATTGGGCAAAAATGTTTTGAAAAACCTTCTTATTTCTTGTAGCTTTATCATAAGGAAGAGGAAAATAACCGAATGAACAGACAAATTTGCAATGTTTGCGGAACCGAGATTGATAATTTGAACGGAACGCTGACATTTTGCACCAATTGCGGAGCGAGCCTGATAAATCAATACTACACGCCGAACGCGCAAATTCCGCAGGCTTATCCGACCCGCAAACCCAAACAGCCATTGACCGGCAATGAAAAGCTGGCGTTCGGCGCTTTGATCGCCATCCCGGTCGTGATCGTGCTGGGTATCATCGGCGTAATTGGCTTTATGTTCTATGCGGTTGCCAATAATATGCCGCCGCGTTCCTATCCGCGTTCGACGCCTTCGACTTATTCATCGCCCGCCAAAGCCAAAAACTCTGTGTTGAGTTTTGGAACCGAAGGCTTTGGCGAAAGTCAATTCAAAAACGCGTCGGCGATCGCGGTCGCCAAAGACGGCAGTATTTATGTCGGCGACGGAACTTTGCGGATTCAAAAATTCGATGCGAACGGTAAATTCGTCAAGCTCTGGAACATCTCGGAAAGCTCGGCAAAGACCAACGATCAATATTCGAACCGCGTCACCAATCTCGCCGTTGACAGTAAAAACACGGTTTATGCCGTCGTCGAGCGCAAGGAGCTTTTACGCTATGACGGAAACACCGGCAAATTTATCGATAAGGTCGCGTTATTCGGCGAGAAATGGATGAACAAAGCGCAGGAAGCGCGAGTTTTGGATATGTTTATGCAAAACGACGACAAGCTCGCCGTTTTTGCGACCTCGTTTCCCGAGGGCGAATATGTGATGATGGTTTCGCCCGACGGCAAAAGCGAGATCAAACATAAAGACCTGCTCAAAGGACAGGATAAAAATTCCCGGATGATGATCGGCGGCGGAATCTTGGTCAGCGTGACGGGCGATATTTTTCTTCTGAGCGGCAGCGGCGCCGGCACGCAAAAGCCTTATATTTACCGCTTTAAATCGGACGGCAGTTATGTCGACCGGTTTACCTGGGAAGGTTCGCCGTTTGGCGGCGTTTTCGGCAACAATGTCATCGCGATCAATTCAAAGGGCGAGATCTATGCTTTTAACAGCAGCAAAAAGCAGGTCAACGTGCTGTCGGTCGAGGGCGTTCTCCAGCGCAGCATTCCGATCGATGCCGATTATTTTGAAAAGATCGTCGTTGACCCAAACGACAATATTTTTGTTCTCGGTCGGAAAAAGGTCGAAAAATTCTCGGCAACCGGCGGTGTCTAAAAAGTCATTGCCAAATAAAAAAAACTGCGCGAATCGTCAGAAGACTTTCGCGCAGTTTTTTTGATGTCTGAAAAGCAAAATTTAACCAAACTATCGCGGAAGTTTTTGTTTGGCTTCGGCGATGCGTTTTTCGAGAATGGTTTTGCCGTTCGGGAAAAGCTGTAAATATTTATCGAAATCCTTTTGCGCTTCGGCTTGTTTGCCCGCCGCTAAAAAGGCGATGCCGCGTTCGAGATAAACCGGCGGAACGTTCGACATCAGCTTGATAAAACTCGTAAAATCGGCGATCGCGCCTTGAAAATCGCCGCTCTCCATTTTGATCTTGCCGCGCGTTTCGAGCGCCGAAAACTCCGCCGGGTCGATCTTTAATGCCGTTTCGCACAATTCCAGCGCGCGTTTATATTCCTTTTTCTTGAAATAAAGTTCGGCAAGACCGCCGTAAGCCGCCGCGATGTTTTTTGTTTGTTCGAGCTTTTCGGTTTGCTTTTCCATCTCTTCGGGCGATGAGGGCATTTTCGAACTTGAACCGTTCGAGATGATGACCGAACCTTCCGTGACCATCACGTTTTTGTTGGCAACGAGCAGAGTCGGGTTTGAACTCGAAGCGGTTATTTCGCCCTTCACCTTGTCGGTTTTGACGCCCGAATTTTCGAGTACGCTGATAAAGTTTTCCAAAACTTCGATCGCTTTATCGTTGTCGCGTTTGATTTGATAAACGGTCGCCAGACCGTTGTAAGCACCGGCATAATCGGGACGCAGACCGATCGCGGTTTCAAAGTCGTTGATCGCGCCGTCAAGATTGCCGGTTTGCATCCGAATATTGCCGCGCATCGCATAGACCTTTTCAGCTTTTCTGCCGTAGGAGATCGCCGCGTCCAGATCTTTGAGAACGAGCGCCAAATCCTGCCGCTGAAAAAGGCGAAGCATCGCCCGCTGTTCATAAAGCTCGCCATCGTCGGATTTTACTTCGAGGGCTTTGTTGTAATCGTCGAGTGCGCCCGCAAAATCGCCCGTCATCCGTCTGAGCATTCCGCGCAGTTTATACGAAGCAAACAAATCCTTGTTGTCGGCGATCGCTTTGTCGAGCAGTTCGAT
>CADEFG010000670.1 GCA_902826505.1 uncultured Acidobacteriota bacterium | reverse complement strand
GATTTTGGATTGATTAAGGGATGTTTAGACAAAAATTACAAATCGCGCTTTTTTTGATGTTCGGGTTGTTCTTGTTAGTGATCGTTTCAGTTCGGGCACAAAAAAAAGAACAGTCTTTCGATAACGATCTTCCGTCTTGGACAAAACAAACGGGTGCGCGCCAAATTCCGAAAAGTAAAAAGATCTTTTCAGCGAATTCTTTCGGCGCTAAAGGCGACAATTCAGGCAGTTCGACCAAAGCGATCCAAAAAGCGATCGACGAAGCCGCGAAAAAAGGCGGCATCGTCACGTTTGAAAAGGGAATTTATCTGACCGGCGCGCTTTTTTTGAAGAGCAATGTTCATCTGCGAGTTGACGAAGGTGTAACTTTAACGGGCAGTCAGGACGAAAGCGAATATCCGCGGCTTCCGACGCGCGTCGCGGGCATCGAGATGGAATGGCTGGCGGCTTTGATCAACGTCAACGATGCCAAAAACGTCAAGATTTCGGGCGGCGGAACGATCGACGGGAACGGCAAAAAATGGTGGGACAAATACTGGGCGTTGCGCAAGGAATATGAGCCGAAAGGCTTGCGCTGGGCTTCGGATTACGACGCCGAACGTGTTCGTTTGATGGTTATTTCGCGCTCATCGGACGTGACGGTTGAAAATATGAGCTTAAAGCGTTCGGGTTTTTGGACGGTCCAGGTTTTGTATTCTGAATTTGTGACGACCGACGGACTAAAAATTTCCGATAACGGCGGATCGAGCACCGACGGCGTCGACATTGATTCTTCGCGCTACGTTTTGATCCAAAACTGCGATATCGACAACAACGACGACGATATTTGTCTCAAAGCCGGACGCGATTTCGACGGTCTGCGCGTCAATCGTCCGACCGAATATATTTTTATCCGCGACAATCTGATCCGGCGCGGCGGCGGCGTCATTTCGTTCGGCTCTGAGACTTCGGGCGGCATTCGTCACGTCGTCGCGCTTAATAATCAGGGCATCGGCACCAAGGAAGGCGTCCGGTTTAAGTCGGCGCGAACGCGTGGCGGATTTGTCGAGGACGTTTTGGTGCGCGGGCTTAAAATGGACGGCGTCGTGCTGCCTTTTACGTTCACCTTAAATTGGAATCCGAGTTATTCCTACGCGACGATTCCCGAAGGAATGACAAATTATCCCGAGTTTTGGAAGGTCATGAACACGCCGGTTTTGCCCGTCGAACGCGGTTATTGCGATTTCAACAATATCAGAATCGAAAATATCGAAGTTCAAGGCGCGAATCGAATTTTTACCGCCGAGGGTTTGCCCGATAAACTTATCAGAAATGTCACTTTTTCAAACATTACGGCGCAGGGCAAAGAAGCGGGAAATATCCAATTTGCCAAAGATTGGAAGATGCAAAACGTCAAGATCCAAACCGATTCGGGCGAAAACGTGAAAATTTCCAAGAGCCAGAATGTTGACGCGCCCGTCGCTTCCAAAAAATGAAAAGAAGATGAAAAAAAAAATTAAAATTGCCTTATTTGCCGGTTTAGCCATTTCGTTTCTTTGTGTTTTCAACCAGCCGAATTTCGTTTCCGCGCAGATGGAAGAATTTGAGTTTCGGGCGCTGAAATCGAAGTTTGAAACCGATAATTTCTACAACGTCAACAAATACGGCGCGAAAGGCGACGGCAAAACGCTCGATACGGACGCGATCAACAAAGCGATCGAAGCGGCTTCGGCAAACGGCGGCGGAACGGTTTTTTTCTCTGCCGGGACGTATCTTTCGTTTTCGATTCATCTGAAAAGCAACATCACGCTTTATCTCGACAACGGCGCGACGCTTTTAGCTGCTGATCCGGCGACTGACAAAGGAAAATACGACAGTTTCGAGCCGAACGAATTCGATATGTATCAGGATTTCGGTCATTCGCATTGGAAAAATTCGTTGATCTGGGGAATCGGCGTCGAAAATGTCGCGATCACCGGGCAAGGGAAAATTGACGGCAAAGGTCTTTCGAAACGCAGTCCGGGACCGCGTCGACCGCGCACCGAAGGTGAAACGCCGACGACGATGAAGGGCAATGTCTCGCCGCTCGGCGAAATGTCGCCGCTCACCGAAATGGAAGGTTTGGGAACGAAGGCAATTGCGCTCAAACTCAGCAAAAATGTGACGCTCAAGGATTTTACGATCTTTCAGGGCGGGCATTTCGCGCTGCTCGCGACCGGCGTTGATAATCTGACGATTGACGGTTTGCGCGTTGATACGAACCGCGACGGTTTCGATATTGATGCTTGCCGAAATGTCAGAATTTCAAATGTTTATGTGAATTCGCCGAATGACGACGCGATTGTGCTAAAAAGCAGTTACGCGCTTGGTTTCAACCGCGCGACGGAAAACGTGACGATCATCAACAGTCAGGTTTCGGGTTTTGATCTCGGGACGATGCTCGACGGCAGTTTTAAAACGACGCAGGAATTTGCGCCCGACAAAGACCGCGTCACGGGACGCATCAAATTCGGGACGGAATCGAACGGCGGTTTTAAGAATATTACAATTTCGAATATCAATTTCGTTCATTGTCGCGGGCTCGCGATCGAAACGGTGGACGGCGGTTTTATCGAAGACGTGACCATCTCGAACCTCACGATGCGCGACATTACGACCGCGCCGATCTTTATCCGGCTCGGCAAACGCCAGCGTGCGCCCGAAGGCACGCAGGTTGCAAAAATTCGGCGGATACTTATCGATAACGTCGTCGTTTCGGGCGCGCATCACGAATTTGCTTCGATCATCGCCGGACTCGCGGAAAGTCCGATCGAAGACGTGCGGCTTTCGAATATCCGGATTCATTACAAAGGCGGCGGGACAAAAGAAGACGCGCTGCGCGAACCGCCCGAAAACGAGAAAAATTATCCCGAACCGAGTATGTTCGGCGTCATTCCGGCGTATGGTTTTTACGTTCGTCACGCGCGCGGCATCACGTTCGAAGCGGTCGAGGTTTCGTTTGAAAAAGAAGATTTGCGTCCGGCTTTTTTTCTGGACGATGTCAAAAACGTCGAGTTTTTCCGAACAAACGCGCAGCTGTCGGCGGGCGCGAAAATGTTCGTGTTGAAAAATGTCTCGAATTTTAGTTTGTTTCAAAACCGATCTCTGGCTGACCGGAAAATCGAAACCGCCGCGAAAACGGAATTTTAACGATTTATGAAAAAACTGATTCA
>CADEFG010000669.1 GCA_902826505.1 uncultured Acidobacteriota bacterium | reverse complement strand
TCAAACGCCGATGTCGCCTTTACCTATCTGAACTTAGTGCCGAAGGAATTCCGCCCAAAAAACACGGACCACAAGATAAAAAAACTGAGCTATTCCATGAGTTTGTTCGTCATTTATTTCGGAACGGACAAAAAATACGAAAATATGGCACATCACGAAATAATCATGGGCAAACGCTACAAAGGTTTGCTCGAAGATATTTTCGATAAAAAGATTCTCGCCGACGATTTTTCTTTATACCTTCATCGCCCGACGGCGACCGATCAAACGCTCGCGCCCGAGGGCTGCGATTGCTGGTATGTGCTTTCGCCCGTTCCGCATCTCGGCGGAAATATCGATTGGAAAACTCAAGCCGAACCTTATAAACAAAAGATTTACGAATATCTCGAAACGCATTTTATGCCCGATCTGCGAAAACACATCGTTTCGGAAACGCACATTGATCCGCTTCATTTTGAAGGAACTTTGAACAGTTATCTCGGCAGCGCATTTTCGGTCGCGCCGACGCTCATGCAGTCGGCTTATCTGCGTCCGCATAATGTTTCGGAAGATATTCCGAATCTTTATTTCGTCGGCGCGGGCACGCATCCGGGCGCGGGAATGCCGGGCGTTATTTCGAGCGGAAAGATCGTCGGCAATCTGATCGGCAAAGCCGCTTGATCTCGGGATTTTAGATTTTGGATTTTGGATTGTTCGTGAAATTGGAACATAATTGTTGGAATTGGCGTTTAGCTTTTGGGTAATTCTAAAGGGCAAATTATGAAATTGATGTTCAAGCAAAGGGAAATCCAAAAAACAAAATCCAAAATCTAAAATCGTATGTGGTATTGGACAAAAGTTTTATTTCTGGTTTTGGTCGGCGCGGTCGTCGTTTGGCTGGCGTACGAGTTTATTACCTTTCCGAACATCGGGAAGCTCCGCACGGAAAATCCGGCAACGAGTTCGATGATCGAGTTTCGGATCTCGGAAGCGCGCGCCGAAGGCAAAGAGCCGCGCAAATATATGGTTTGGCAGCCGATCGAACAAATCTCGCCGAATCTTCAAAAAGCGGTGCTTGCGGGCGAAGATTCGCACTTTTTCGAGCATCACGGTTTTGATTGGGACGCGATCAACAAGGCTTGGGAAGAAGCGCAGAAGGAAGGCGAAAAGGAAGCCAAAGAAGAAGGCGACTTTGACCCGAACGATTGGATTCCGCCGATGCCGTCGTTCAAACGCGGCGCTTCGACGATTACCCAGCAGCTTGCCAAAAATCTTTATTTATCCGAAGAACGCTCGTTTTTCCGCAAAGGACGCGAAGCCGCGATCACCTATTTTCTCGAACGCAATCTAAACAAGCGAAGAATTCTCGAAATTTATCTGAACGTCATCGAATGGGGCGACGGCGTTTACGGCGCGGAAGCCGCTTCGCGGGTTTATTTCAACAAATCCGCCTCGCAGCTTTCTCCTTCGGAAGCCGCCTATCTTTCGGCAATGATTCCTTCGCCGCTCAATGTTTTCAATCCCGCGAAAAACAAAAAGCGTGTCGTGCGCCGGCAAAAAGTAATCTTGAAAGGCATGAATTACATCAAGCTCGCTTATTAAAATAGACAGCCGGTTACGCGGATTATACGGATTTTTATATTAATTTGTATAATCCGCATAACCGCCTGTCTGACATTTTATTCCGCGTTCGCGACTTTTGCTTTCGGTGCCGCGCCTTTAATATTCATTTCTTTCAGAATCCATCCCGCACCGGCGAATTTTTCCGTCACGAAAAGAACATAGCGAATATCAACGGCGATCGTTCGATTATATGTGTTGTCAAAGAACAGATCGTTGCCCAATCCCTCGTAATTGCCGTCAAAGACGATGCCGACCTGTTCGCCGTAGGCGTTCATGATCGGACTGCCCGAGTTTCCGCCGATGATGTCATTGGTCGAAAGAAAATTGACCGGCACTGAATCGCCGACGCCGAATCTGCCGAAATCACGCGATCTTTGCAAATCCTTTAATTTTTCAGGCACGTCGAACGGGAAAACTCCCGTGTCTTTTTCGATCACGCCTCTGAGCGTCGTGAACGGCGAATAGGTGACGGCTTCGCGCGGTTTGTAGCCTTTCACGTAGCCGTAGGTAAAGCGCTGTGTGAAATTGGCGTCCGGGTAAGGCGTGACGGCTTTCATCTCCGCCATTCCTTCCTGATAAAGCAGGCGGTAACGGTCAATTTCAGTGTTGTATTTAGCGGCGCGCGCGGCATAAGCAGCGCGTTCTTCGTTATGTGCCGCCGTGAGATTGACGATCTGCGGAAACCTTCTCTGCAAATCGGCAAACGACATCTCGTAAAGATTGAAAATATCTCCGGCGGAGTTGAAATCCCTATCTTCGGCGATGGATTTGGCGAATTTTTCTTCCTCATCGCGCCGTGCTTTACCTTCTTTGTTGCCGAAAATGTTTTCCGCCGCCTGAAACTTCTGGTTAGCAGGCAATTCGGCAGCGGCTTTTAAGAAATATTTGAGCATCTCGCGTTCGAGGAGCGGTTCGCGGTCTTTCATCATCGCTTCGATTTCGGCGCGTTTTTTGTCATCGAGTTTGCGACCGGCGCGAACTGCCGCGACGGCATCGAGAATTTGTTTATAAACGGGCGCATATGCCGGATTCGGAAAGGTTCGCAGCAGTCTGTCGCGGGCGCCGACCGCGTAAAAATCCTTCGATAAACGATCGAGTGCCGGCAAAACCTCGCCGTATTTCGCGCGGCGCGGTGCAGATTGATTGATCCAAGCCGCAAATTTTGTTTCTTCGGCGCGGCGTTGCCCGAGAAAATCGGCGCGTTTCAAAGCGACGACGCCGCCATCAAAAGCCTTTCTGCCATTGTCGTAATTAGCAATTTCGCTTTGCAATGCGACGCGCTTTTCTTCGTTTGTTTGTCCGACCATTTGCAGCGATTGGCTCCAAGCCGATAGAAAACCGACGAGAAAAGGAAAGTTTACATCTTGCGAATATTCGACAAACTGGCTTTCCCGGTAACGCGTCGTCCCGCCCGGATAACCCATCACAAAGACGAAATCGTTTTCTTTGACGCCGCCAAGCGAAATAGTCAAAAACTTTTTCGGTTTGTAGGGAACATTGTTCGGCGAATATTCGGCGGATTTGCCGTCGGGCGCTACATAGGCGCGTAAGAACGTAAAATCGCCCGTGTGCCGCGACCATTCAAAATTAT
>CADEFG010000668.1 GCA_902826505.1 uncultured Acidobacteriota bacterium | reverse complement strand
TTTTTGGCATTAATATATTTGACTCAGCCGCGTGAGCGGCAAAAAGAAAGTAGCCGGACGTGAAACGTCTGGACAGCGAATGACGAAATCGCGCATTGCAGATGCGCCAGAGATTTCTGCGGCGCATCTGCAATGCGCGATTTCGATTTGAAGATTACCAGACGTTTCACGTCCGGCTACTTTCTTCAGTGCGCTTTCAGCGCCAATTTTCGCAATCAACTGTTTCAAATATATTAATGCCAAAACTTCCATCTTCTTTTGTTGAATTGCTTCAAACGGTCACTCAGCAACAAGCATCTGGTTATTGGGAATTACGTAAAAATGCTGACGCTTTCGACAATTTTTTTGAAGCGGAAATAAGTGAATTTTTTGATAACGAAGATAAAATCATTCGAGAAACGGATGATTTGACTAAAGATTTTCCGCCAGACGCCTGTTACGGAGAGCCGTCCGAATGGGAAAATGAACCGGGATTTATTCCCGACATCATAGATTTTTCAGAAATTATCTGTTTTGCAATTGCCGGTGACGGCGCACCGTTTTGTTTCGATTCTCGAGACAATTCGGAAATGCCAAGTATAATTTATTGGGAAGATGCATATTGGCGTCGTGTCGCTCCAAATTTTGAGGCGTTTATGGATTTATTTATTTACGTTGAGCGCAAAAGTGAATAATATCGGCTCGTTTTACTCATTTTTTCTGCTGTCTGGCTTTGGCAACCATCTCACGGATTTCTTTTGCCAAAGTCGGTGCGTGAAACGGGATTCCGTCTTTGATCGTCCATTCGATTCCGCCGGTTTTATAAACTTTCCCGTCGCGGATTTCTTCGATTCGGGTCGGGTAAAGAACTTTGAAATTTTCAAGCGGGTTGCCGTTGACGACGATCAAATCGGCTTTATAACCGACGCGCACGCGTCCGAGCGTGTCTTCCTGACCGAGAATGCGCGCGTTGTTCGAAGTGGCGTGCTGAACGACTTTCAATGGATGAAAACCCGCTTCCTGATGTAATTCTAATTCTCTAATCAGTCCGAAACCATACATTTGATAGATAAATCCGGCGTCTTCGCCCGCGCCGATCAGACCGCCGCGCCGTTCGAATTCTAACAACGCTTTCATCCAGATTCGATAATTTTCCTTCCAGAATGTTTCGTCCACGGAAGTCCAGCCGATAAAATACGAGCCGTGATTCGCCGGATTCGGGCGGAAAAATTCTTCCAAAACAGGATGCAGATATTCGGCGAAAGCCGGATTTGTCTGCGCGCGCTGCAGATCGCGGGAGGCTTCGTAAATATCGAGCGTCGGATTCCACGCAACATTTGCCGCGATCATTCCGTCAAGAACCTTCATCAAGCGTTCCTGATCGGCTTCGCGCCAGAGCCGTCCGGCATAGCGAAAACGGTCAACTTCGTTGTTGTAATTGTAGGAAGAAGGGAAGTTCTGACGACCGCTTTCGATCGCGGCATCGGGAATGCCGTACCAATGTTCGATGCTCGTCGTGCCGAATTTGATATCGTCCCAGGCGTTCGTTTCCTCAACGCCGGTGTGATGCGCGACGCGCATTCCGTTTTTTCGCGCTTCGTCCATCATCGCTCCCATAATGTTACGGTCAACGCCGAAAAGCTTGATGCCGTCGTAGCCCGCTTGTTTGAGTTCGCGCACTTTCGCGCGTGCTTCGTCCGGATTTTTCGCGCCGAAGAAAACGCCGTATGCAAAAATTCGCGGTGCCGCAATTTCGTTTTTCGCCGATTGTTCGCGCCACGCCAGAGTTTTCGGCGACGCGCCGACATCGCGGACGGTCGTGATTCCGCAGGCGAGCCACATCTTTAAACAATATTCGACCGGCTGCGGAGTGCCGCCGCGTTCGTCCTGCGTATGCCCGTGAAGATTTATCAAACCGGGCAGCACATATTTTCCGGCGGCGTCGATTTCCGCTTCGCCCGCCGCGACGCGTTTCGCCGTTCCTTCTTTGACCGCGACCGGATCGAGCGCGGCGAGCTGCGTGATGAGATCGTTTTCAATGACGATGTCGTAAGGTCCCGACGCGGGTTTGCCGCTCCCGTCAACAATCATCGCGTTGCGAATGACCAGACGGTTATACCGCTTACCGCTCGTAATTTGCGAAAAAACGGTTGATTGAAAAACAAAACTGACAAGAAACAAGAAAGAAAAAACGCGGACGATTTTTTTTGACATAAGATTTTCGGACTGATTTTGATCGGTAAAACAAGTATCGGAAATTTAACACCGTTGACTGTCCAAATCAAGCATATTTATCAATTCGAAATATCAAAAAACAAGAAGATCAGGTCGCTTTATTCTTGAGGCGGTTCGGGAATTACAAAGGGAAATTTTGTAGTTTCATCAAAAACAGCTTCCAAGACTTGTTCCGGAACAAGATTTTTGGATTCGCTCAAATCCGCGCCCCGCAGATCGGTTCCCTTAAATTTTGTCTCGCTCAAATTTGCATCCTTGAAAATCGCCCCGCCGGCTTTTGCGCCGATTAACGAAGCCTTGCTTAGATTTGCGTTAGAAAAGTCCGCGTCCGCCAGATTCGTGTTGAGAAGGTAGGCTTTTTCGAGATTTGTAAATCTAAAATTTGCGCCCTGTAAATTTGATTCGCTCAAAAAAGCCTGAATAAGATACGCGGCGGAAAAATTCACGTCTTCCAGATTACTACTGAGAAGATAAGCGCCGCAAAGTCTTGTTCCTTTTAGTTTAGCGTTCTTGAGATTGGCTTTTACAAGATTGGTTCCGTTAAGATTGGCGTTTTGCAGAGCGGCTCCGTCAAAATCCGACCCGCTGAAATTCGCCGCTTCCAAATAAGCATTTTTCAGACTAAAGTTGCTCAAATCGGTTTTCGACAGATCGATGGATTGTTCTTCCATTTCATCAAAAGTCCAAATTCGACGACCGAGCGCCGTCAAAACTGCTTGAATATCAGCATTGTTCTTCGGCGGCAGTGTAGTTTCTTTATTTTCTTTGACCGGACTATGTACTCTGATGAATGCCGTGAACATTTCGGTGATTATCCAACGATCTTTTGAAGAATCTTTCCCCAATTGTTCAAGCGCGAAAATGCCGCCTAACCGAATGTCCGTTTTATCACTGCCGAACATTTCGACCGCCCTGCTGAACCGATCGTTGTAATCTTTTTTTCTTTCGATATTTCGGGATTTTAGCCAGATCAAATATAAGCTTGT
>CADEFG010000667.1 GCA_902826505.1 uncultured Acidobacteriota bacterium | reverse complement strand
ATAAAACTTTAAATCCTGAAGTGAACCGGACATTTTGCCTAACGATTGACGATTCCCGATTGACGATTCCCGCGCTTGGCGTCGTTTTTGTGCAAAGCTCCGGCAACCTGGGTTAATCTAAGTTTGTTAATATTCCAATCTTTTCGCGAAAAGCAGCATTGCGGGAAAAAAACCTTTGTGACCGGCATCGCATAACTCGGATTTTGTACCGCATTACTCGAACTTGGTTTTGCGATACTTAAATATAAGTTATCGTTACGCGGCATCTATATTGGATAACACAAGCTAAACTTGGCAAATTTTTTATTGGGTAAAGTATTACTAAAGTCACCCAACGCGATTTGTAAAGCCGGTTGTGAAATACTTAGATCAGGTAACGCGCCGGAAGAAACAAAATTTGTATTTTTTTAACTTAATTTAATGTCAGTTCGGGATAAGGAACTGATCGCTTGGAACGCGTCAACGCGGGCGGCAGAGCGTTTGAAAAACGCTAAATGGCTCGCTTTCTTTTAAAATCTCAAGAAGATGGAATCGCTCGACGCCGCTTGCGCGACGTTTGCCGCCCGCGTTGACGGTGTTCCGTGCTTAGCCCGAATTTGAAGTTAATTTATTTCAATTTCCTAACAAACATTTTGCCATTTGTTCCGGCAGATTTCATAACTTTGGAAATCGAACGGCTTTCAGCCGCAATCTAATTGAACTGTGGTAATCAATCAACCTTCCGGCGAGCGCCGCCGGGCTCAGCCGGTGCGTTTGTCAAAACCATCGGTTGGCAACACATTCTTATCTCCCGCACGCTTTCTGCGCCAAATCGGCAGCCAACCATGTTTGGGGCATTGCCAAATTTTAAGTCAAAAAAGAAACGGTCTGGCAACAACCAAACCGGTATTTATAAAAAACTGTCATCAACCGTTTAGGAATAGATATAAAATTCTTCAAGATGACTTCCGCTGGTAAATGTTGCTTTCATGACATCTGAATAAATGTAAAAATCACCGCCCTTTTTGTTGGTTGTCCGCCAATCGCGGAAGGTCGAATTAAAGACACAGACGCTGTTTGAAGATGGTAGTTTTCCGACTGAATTCGTTGTTTCGTCCCAGCAGCCCAAAGGCTGCGGCTTGGGCACCAGACCGAAAACCGCATCGTCTTCAAAATCGAACGAATCCCACAGATAAAGGTCAATAGATTCCGGTTTGACCGTGTAGCGGTTGCTGTATATAAAGTTCGGGGTATGGCTGACCTTGCCGTTTAGCACAAATTTTATGACAAATGAACCGAGCGCCGCGACGCAGTGCGTCAAGGTTGTCGTCACACCGGTTTTGAAAGAACTGGCATTGGTATAAGTCTTGCCCCGTTCGTAATCGAGCGCGGTCAGATTTTTGTTGCCAAAGGGTTTGTCCTTGATACCCGGGACGAGAATCTTTTCGGCGTTCAACACTTTGACAAGTTTTGCCAAAGCATCGCCTTTCGTGCTGTCGTTGCTGCGCCAGAGCGCTTCACTGAAAATCTTCTCATAGGCGGCTTTGCCTTCCGGTTGGGTTATTAACCAACCCAGATCGTCAAATTTGAAAGCCGTCGTAAATTCGGTGGCGGTCGGTCCGCCGCTTGCCTTGGTATAGGCGGCTCGATTAAACCAGGTTTCCAACAAAAGGGCGGCTTTGTTCCAACCGTTCGCCCTCATTATCACGGGAATATTCGTTAAATTAGTTAATGGCATTTTTTTCTCCAATTTATTTGCAAAATTAACGGGGTTGACAGGGACATTTTCGAAACCAATTTTAAAAATGTTGGCGTCAAAAAGAATTACTGATACTTTTGGACGGAAAACTGCAAACATTTTGCCGTTAACACTTTGAACCCGAAACGATTTAGCAAAAGGTGTGTTTTGACCGCTCAGTTTTGAGTGTTCCGTTCAACCAAGTCGGTTCGGAAATTTTCAGACTTTTTCGAAAAACTCCTTGATCGTCAAAAAATTATTCGAGCCAATAATATATTTTTCAGTATAATTCTGGATCTAACGGGTTTAGACTTATAGATTATGGAAATCCAAGATCAAATACCATTGCTGGAAGACATCCTTGAAAAATGGAAAGATCGAATCGGTGCTGATTTTACGGGGTATAAAAACCATGTTTATCGTATGGTCAATTTTTGTTTTGCTCTCCGTGATTTCGATCCACCGGAACGCGAAAAGATCATCATTTCCGGCTGTTTTCATGATCTCGGCATCTGGTCCGGAAACACGTTTGATTATCTTCCGCCCTCAATTTCGCTGGCGAAAGATTATTTGCAAAAAAATAATCTTGAAAAATGGATTCCCGAAATCGAACTGATGATCGATCACCACCACAAACTCAGAAAAATTCACGATGCAAGGTTTCAAACGATCGAGGTTTTCCGGCAGGGCGATTTAGTTGACTTCTCGTTGGGAATCGTCAAATGCGGCTTGCCAAAAACTTTCATCAAAACCGTTAAAGCCCAATTTCCAAATGCCGGATTCCATAAACGACTGGCGCGACTCGCCGGCAGTTGGGTTTGCCGGCACCCGTTGAATCCATTGCCGGTCTTAAAATGGTAGGAAAAATCGACATTCGGTTGAAAAGTTTCAACCGACAACTTCCGTTTTTTTAGGTTGTCTGATCAAAAATATTATTTTTTCCATTCGCACGGTCAAACAAATTCCCGGAAGGTTAAAATGAAAAAATTGCGACAAATTCATTCTATTCGGCTATTACCTGAGACTTTGATAAGTCAAAATGTTTGAAAAGGACGCAGGGTTAAAATATTGGCTGTAAATCAACCTTGTAGTTTTGACTCCAAAGCTGCAAAACTTTTTTTATAACATCAACACCGTTTTCCGAATTGCTGATTAAAATTATTCCGTTCCCTTTTTCCGGGGAAACCAGAAAATATGCCCGGACGCCGGGATTGCCACCACTATGGTAGGCAATCAAGTCTCCCGACCCTGTTCGATGAATTCCATGACCCAAACCATAAAAGGCTCCATCAATCTCAGCACCAACATCTTTCAGATTAACTTCGGCAACTTTTGTCAGCATTGTTTTTATTAATTCCGAACTAAGCAGTTTTGGTTTTACCTTCCCCTGATGAATCTTGCAATATTCAAATAATATTTTTAAAAAGTCATTTGCTTTTGTCTTTAAATTTCCCGCGGACTCGCCAATCGTTTGATATGAAGTAA
>CADEFG010000666.1 GCA_902826505.1 uncultured Acidobacteriota bacterium | reverse complement strand
CGCGAAAAAGAATTGCTCGCCGCGTCGTTTTTCGATGTCGGGAAAGAAACGGTTTCGAGCGTTTACGGAATGTTTGCGCCCGAAGAAACCGCACGCAGTCTGGGCGTTTTGACGATGCTGCTCGAAATAAAATTCGCGTATGAAAACGCGAAAAAGTTTTATTATCACGGCTATGCTTACGAGGGAAATTCGTTTTACGATTACAAAAAACGCTTTCGCGGTCTGGAAAGCTATGATTGGTGCGGCAGTTGGGAAGATTTCAGGGAAATCGTTGCGGATATTTAAAAAACAATTTCCGGCAATATCTCGAAAGACATTGCCGGAAATAGCGGCGCGCTCTGGTATTCAATGTAAAAGAGCGTGAATAAAAAACATTGAAAAAACACGCCGCTATTTCTACGTTCGTTTAGCCGATTAGGTTCAGATTTTTGCTCGGCACATTTTGCGGGAATGTAATTCCGAGCGCTTCGGCAAAAAATTCGGGCTGTGTGATCTCGACATAACGCGCCGTTTGCTCGGGCGTCATTACTTCGAGCATAAAACGATCTTCGATCCAAAGCTCGACCAGTTGAAACAAACCTTCGCCGCGATTGCAGGTCAGCACGCGCCAGCCTTCGCGCCGTCCGATCTCTTTGATCTCTTCAATGCTTAAATGCGTGCTGATATTCAAATGCGTCGCCACATACTGCGGCGTAAAATCGCTCTGCACAAACTTTGCTTCGTATTCTTCGGTTCGCGTATCCGTGCCGAAATCTGCTTCCGGCGGCAAACCTTCGCCCGGCACGAGAATCGTATCGATCGGCGTGATTTCAACGCCCGAACCTCTGCCGTCGTTGGCAAAAACAATAAAAGAATTCGGTGCCGGCGGAAATGGCGCGACGATCCCGTTCCACAACTCGGCGATCACGCCTGCAACCTTTTCGGGATTATGAACTGCGATAGAAATATGATTTATCATTGCTAAAAAATGCTCCTCAAAAAATAAATTCACGGAACCGATTTGTTCCTCACCAATCTAACGCGGATATTTTCGGTAAAAAGTATCAGACGAGATTTAAAATTCCTGCTTTGGGAACAAAAAGCCGTTTCGGGCGTCTAAAAAAATACGGAGGTTTTTTCGATGAATAAATTTACGAATCCGCTCGACAACCTTAAAGTTGCGAGCCACTGTCCGGCAGATTGGAACGAAATGTTCGGCGACGCGCGCCAACGACTTTGCGCGGAATGTAAATTAAATGTTTATAATCTTTCGGATATGACGCAGCCGGAAGCCGAAAGTTTTCTGATCAATGCGGAAGGTCGCGTTTGCGTAAAATTCTACCGCCGCGCCGACGGAACCGTTTTGACGCAAAATTGTCCGGTCGGCTGGCAAGCCGTCAAAAAAAGAGCTTCGCTCGCGGCAAAAGCTTTTGTTTCGATCTGCGCCGGAATATTCGGCGGAATTTTGGCGTTTAACGGGTTTCAGCCGAAGCAAAACGTCGAAAGCGAAAATTTGATAAAAGTAAGCGGGATTGATTCAAACCTTCCGCCGAACAAAGTCGAAGATTTTGAAAAAGTTTCTGTTTCGCCGATTTCGGATAAAAAAATCGAATATTACGAAAATGTCGTCGGTCAATTAGAAATTCCAAGTGAAAAATTACCCAAAGAAAAAACTAACTCTAAAAAAGCCCGGCGCTGATTTCAAAACAATTATTCCTCCGGCGCTAAAGTTTTCGTCCATTCGATATATTTTTTCGCGTTGAACTTTTTGCCCGTTGAACCCGAGGTCATATAGCGTATCGTGCCGAACACGGGACGTTTCATCCACGGGCGGTCGTGTTTGCCGAAACACCACAAAATTCCCGCATAACTGTTCGGGTTGCGCCCGTCGAGACAATATTTGTTGTTGAGATGCTCCAAAATGGCAAAGGCTTCTTCATAAGTGCGCGTCCAGCCGATCACGTTTTTGCCCCAGAGCATCCGCACGTAATTATGCATTTCGCCGGTTGCGAGCATTTCACGTTCGGCGGCGTTCCAGAGTTCGTCCGCGGTTTCTCCCTTTTCCAATTGTTCGAGCGAATAAACGATTTCGCGTTTATCGTCGATATGTTCGCGCATCGTTTTCTGCACCCAAGCCGGCAGCGCGCGAAGCGAATCGTAATTTTCGTTAAAACGCGTGAAATTATAAGAAAGCTCGCGGCGCACGATCAGTTCTTCGAGATACGCATCCTTTGATTTTTGCGGCGCTTCCGCTTCCTTTACGGCAAGTGCGATTTCGAGCGGCGAGAGAAAACCGAAATGCAGATACGAAGAAAGCCGCGAGCTGCCGTCTTTTTCGGGTTTGTTGCGCGCTTCGTCGTAATCGGGCAGGATTTCTTGCAGGAATTTTTTCAGACGTTTCCGACCGTTCGCCGTGCCGCCGTGATAAATTTGCGATGGTTTGACCGAATGGTCGATGTCGCATTCCGCGACGAGTTTGGCGATATTTTTTTCGGTAACTTCCGTGTCGGGACAATCGATCTTCAAATTCAAACTTTTAACTTTTAACTTTTCTTCCACAAACGGCATGAGATATTCGCCCAGCATTTTCTTGATCTTCGGGCGAATCGTATAAGCCGCGTATTCTTCCTTTTCAAAGCGCGAGAGCGGAATGACGCCGTTTGAATCGACTGCAAAGACAGGAATTTTCGCTTTTTTGACGATCGCTTCATTATGCGCGGGAATAATGAAACACGGAAAATCGTCCGTCACGATCAAAGCCGCATCTTTGGCGATTCGCGCAACCGTATCTTTCGGCGAATTTTTATCTTTTTGCAGATAAAAAATATATCTGATGCCGAGCTTTTCAAACGCTTTCCGCTTTTCCGCGACGCCTTCGAGAATGAATGTGTGAATCCGGTCGCTCGCCCACGGATAATAAAATTTCAATCCTTCGTAAACGACGAGCGGCAAATTCCGTTCGTTCGCCGCTTGGATCGCAAATTTGAGCGCGTCATTATGCGATGTCCGTTTGAACATCTGCATCCAATAAAGCACATATTTGCCGTCGTTATTCGGAGATTTATCGTTGAGAAGTTGAACTCTTTCGCTGATTTGCTTCATATTAAAAATAAAGTTTCCCGCAAAGACGCAAAAGACGCAAAGGCTATGAAGAAATTAATAAGACCAATAATTGACAACAGATTACACAAATTATACGGATTTTTATTTTTACAATTCAAACT
>CADEFG010000665.1 GCA_902826505.1 uncultured Acidobacteriota bacterium | reverse complement strand
TAATTGTTGTAGAATCTTTGCCATAATTGCCTTTTAAATATTGTAGTTGCGCAGCTCTTTGTGCAACTTTCGGAAAGTTTACCCGTTAGAAAATTTGATAAAAGTTAAAAATTAGAGGTTTTAAATATGAGACTGTCCTTCCGAAAGCATTCCGTTTTGCTTTTTCTGTCCTTTCTTTTATTAATCAATTTACAATCCGTCATTGCTCAAGACAAAGAATGGCGTGAGGTTTCGCAAGCCGACTTGCAGGCAAAAGCCCCGAAGGTTGAACCGGATGCGGATGCCGAAGCGATCTTTTGGGAAGTCCGTGTTGATGATGGTTCCTTAACGGATCTGATTATGAAACATTACATCCGCGTCAAGATCTTTACCGAACGCGGACGTGAAAAATACAGTAAAATTGACATTCCTTTCGTCAAGGGAATGAAAATCAAGAATATCGAAGCGCGCGTCATAAAATCTGACGGTTCGATCGTCGAAATTACTAAAACCGATGTTTTTGAGCGTGAAATCATAAAATCCAATGACGTAAAAATAAAGGCAAAATCATTTGCGATGCCCAATATTGAACCGGGCGTGATCGTCGAATATCGCTATCAGGAAGTGATTCCTTACAGTTCGGCAAACGATATGCGGATGATCTTTCAGCGCGATGTCCCGATCCAAACCATCTCTTATTATTTCAGACCTGCCGCCGACACAAAATATCTTACTTTTAATATGCAGGGAAATAAGTTTATCAAGGACAAAGGCGGATTTTATCGAGCCACGATGGACAATGTTCCCGCACTCAAAGAAGAAGCCTATATGCCGCCCGAAGATGAAGTTCGCTCGTGGCTTTTGCTTTATTACACGCGAAATTTGAAATCGGATGCGATGGATTTTTGGGCGCGATTAGGCGGTAATATCGTTTATATTTACGATGTCAAAGATACCCTGAAACCGGACAAGTCTTTGAAAACGGCGGCGACCGAAATCATCGCCGGAGCAACGGCGCCGGAAGAACAGATCGCGAAGATTTTCAGCTTCTGCCGGACGAAAGTTAAAAACATTACTTTTGATACGCAAATTACCGATGAAGAAAAAGAAAAAATCAAGGCGAACAAATCGACCACCGATACTTATAAAAAACTGCAAGGCACGAAAAATGAAATAAACGAACTATTTGCTTCGTTGACCTCGGCGCTGAGTTTTGAAACAAGACTGGCATTTGGCGGCGACCGCAGCGAAAAGTTCTTCGATACCAGCCAAGCCCACGAATCTTTTGTTCATTTTTCGGCGGTGGCAGTCAAAGTTAACAACCGCTGGCGCTATTATGATCCGGGCGATCTCTTCGTGCCGCAAGACATGTTAGCGTGGTATGAAGAAGACACCGCAGTTTTGCTGTTGGGCTACAAGGATTTTGTCACGACGGAAACGCCGATTTCGGCTGCCGACCAATCAAAGGCAAAACGAACCGGTAAATTTAAATTGTTGGATGACGGAACGCTCGAAGGAACGGTCAAGATCGAATATAGCGGACATCTCGGTTATCTTTATCGAATGGATAACTATAACGAGTCCGCCTCAAAACGCGAAGAAGATCTGAAAGAAAAAATCAAACAGCAGATGAGCGTTGCGGAACTTTCCGAAATCAGCATTGAAAACATCACCGATGCCGAAAAACCCTTTGTTTATCAATTTAAAGTCCGCGTCCCGAATTATGCTCAAAAGACCGGCAAGAGAATTTTTCTGCAGCCCGGTTTTTTTGAATACGGTTCAAATCCAACGTTCGCAAGTTCGGTTCGTAAATACGACATATTCTTCCGGTATCCGTGGTCGGAAGCCGATGAGATAGAGATCGAGCTTCCGAAAGACTTCACATTAGATAATGCCGATGCGCCGATTCCGGTCGCCGATCCTGGCGGAATCGGTTCGTTAAAGGTCAGTATGGGAATTAACAATTCAACCAATGTTTTGACTTATAAACGTAACTTCTATTTTGGTCGCAGAGGAGCAACTTTATTTTCGTCAAGCGCTTATGTGCCGCTGAAAGGTTTATTCGATGCTTTTCATAGAACCGATATGCATACGATTACCCTGAAACAAAAATAAAAAGGCATTCAAGTTTTGAGACTGCCGATTCTTTTAATTGGCGGTCTCAAAACTCACAAAACCGAGCGGTTGAACTTCAGCCGAAACCTCTTCCGAATTTATGAAAAACGAATACACTTTCCTTCGGAGCCGAAGTCTTCAAATCTTAATTATCGTTCTGATTTTTGGATTACAGGCAGTTGTCGCACAAGTTCAATGGCGAGCGGTTAGTCAAGCCGAATTGGATATGAAAACACCAGTTGTCGAACCCGGCGCCGATGCCGAAGCGATCTTTTGGGAAGTTCGTCTCGATGATAAAAAAGGCGGCAAAATGTTTTATAACCATTATGTACGCGTTAAAATTTTCACCGAACGCGGACGCGAACGCTTCAGTAAATTCGATATTCCGTTCGCCAAAGGCAAAAAGGTCGAAGAAGTGGCGGCACGGGTTATCAAGCCTGACGGAACGATCTCGGAGCTTCAGCCAAGCGATATCTTCGAGCGCGAAATTCTTAAAGCGGGCAAAGTTTCGATCAAAGCGAAATCGTTTGCCGTGCCCGGAATCGAGCCGGGCGTGATTGTCGAATATCAATACAAGGAAACTTTTAAGGGCGATTCGATAAATAATGAGCGGCTATTTTTCCAACGCGATATTCCGATGCAGAAAGTTTCTTATTATGTTCGCCCATATAAAGACGCACCGCTTAATTTCAATTTTCAAAATATGGAAGTCTTGAGATTTGTTCCGAATCAAGACGGATTTTACTTTGCCGCCAAAGAAAATGTGCCGGCATTTAAAGAAGAACCGCAAATGCCACCCGATGATGAAGTTCGTCAATGGGTTTTGCTTTCTTATGATAATTCCTATTCGTTCAGATGGAGTTTTTTGGGTAATTCGATCGGGCTCGGTTTTGACGAAATAATCAAACCGAACAAGGAAATCGAACAAAAGGCGCGCGAATTAACGGCAAACACTCACAGTGACGACGAAAAACTGAAAAACATCTATAACTTTGCTCAAAAACAGATCAAAAATATCAGCTTCGATCCTTCATTGACCGACGAGCAGCGCGAAGACATCAAAAACAAAAAAGCCTCCGATACGCTTAAACGCGGAATGGGAAGTTCGGCAGATGTC
>CADEFG010000664.1 GCA_902826505.1 uncultured Acidobacteriota bacterium | reverse complement strand
GTTCTTTTAGAATTCGCTCGTAGGTGGTTTCGACAGCTTTTAATCGGTCGGATATTTCATCATCGTTGGTAACAGTGCAGATCGCCTTGATAAACAAATGTGCGTCTTCGAAAGAAAACCCGTTCGTGAGAAGTGCCCCGCTCACGCACAGGCTCAGATCGTGTCTTTTCGTATCGACCCAGTATTCGGAGATCAATGAAGCGGCTGCCAGTTTGCCGACGGCTGAGCGCAGCTCTTCAAATGAAATATGTGACGGCTCGCCGTTTGCATCCCAGGTGACGGGTTCACCGCTTACATGAACCGAGCCGGGAAAAACGGTCTGCGTTCGCTCGGCGCGAATTTCGACGATCATTTCCGAATTCTGAAACCTTTCAGTTTTTGCGTCCGGGCAGTAATAAAGATAATGACTTCGACGCTTGCTTTTGCGTCCGAAAACGGCGTTTGTTTCGGGCAAAAAATGGGTGGTATATTGAACAGACCAAAAATTGTCTAAATCAATATCCACCAAATTGTTGGATGGTTTGCCAAGTAAAACCCCTATATTCTGTGGTTTACCGTTTTCACCATGAAAATATTTGGCGAGGTTATTTTCAGGTGGTATGTTGAACGTACCGGCTTTGGTATGCTGAACAGACCACCCCGGAAAGTTCGGATTTTTAGAACGAAACGGGATCGGAATCGGCTGCCAGCCTTTCTGAAAATACTCGGTCGCGATTTCAAACGCCGTTTTCGGCGCGATTTTTTCATTTTCGATAGTTTTTATGTTATTATGCATACACGAATAGGGTTAAAAGACGGTCTTATGACTGCCTTTTCGACTTTTGGAAGCGATTGTTGCTCTTGGCGGAGGTAATCGCTTCCTTCCTTTTTACATCGAAATTTGCGGCTTCATCCGCAATTTCGTCCTGTGTTTTGCGCTTACCCTCGGTAAGCCACTCTTTTAGCTCTCTGCGCGAAAAATACAGCTTTTTGCCGCGTTTTGAATGCGGGATCTTGCGTTCGGAAACCAGTCCGTAAATGGTTGGTTTCGCAAGTCTGGTTACTTCTATCGCCAGCTCGATGCCGCAGATCTCGTCTTCGCGTTCCTTTTCCTCCAGTTGTTCAAAATAATTCTGTAATTCATTCCTGATCGCTCTTGAAATATCCTCGATCGTTAAGTTTGTAACTGTTATGTCCATCAAAATCACCTCAAATTTATATTTGGTGATTTTTGTTATAACAATTTTTATGCCAAACTATAAAATTCAATAAAATCAATAACTTATAGTTCGCTTTTCTTGTTAACTGTTCACACTGGCGACACCTAACTGTGCACACCGTGAACATATTTTTTACCGGTATGTCATTTCAACTTAATTCGGTTAACGGCTTCGCGTTTCTTTTCGTCGATGATCTTCGCGTAGATCTGCGTCGTCTGCAGATTCTTGTGCCCGAGCAGTTTTGAAACCGTGTATATGTCCGTTCCGAGCGTGATCTGCAAAGTCGCGAATGTATGCCGGAAAGAATGAAAAGTGATTTTCCGGCTGATGCCTGCGTTTTTGGTCCAGCCCGGTAAAAAAGCACATTGCCAGTATTCCAATTTCAAAAATACCTTGGCGGCATCTTTTCCGGGCTCGCCGAGTAATGAAAATGCTTCATCACTGATCGGCAAAGTCTCCGCGCCTTTGGTCTTTTTCTGCTTGAACCGGATGTAATATCCCTGTTCTTCACTGTGCTGAATTTCGCTCCAGACGAGCTTTTCAACGTCCGAATACCGCAAACCGGTCAGCGCCGAAAATAATGCCGCCCGCCGCAGATCTTCATATTCAAAAGGCGTTTTTGCCAAGTTTTGCAGTTCTTCGAGAGTCAAGAATTCGCGCTGCGTTTCCTGAAGCTTGATCGATTTGATCCGGTAAGCCGGATTCGTCGAAATCATCTTATCGTCAAACGCGCCGCGGACGCCCACTTTGAATTTATCGAAGTAGTTCGAAGCCGTATTGCGCGACAGCTTGCCGTTCTCAAGCAGGTATTCTTTGAATTTCTCGCAAAACTGCGGCGTCAGATCGGCGAATTTACATTCTCCGCCGGTGAACTTTTCGAGGTATTTATAAACCGAATTCCAGTTTTCGTAACTGCTTTGCGAAAGCTTTTTTTTACCTTCGGTCATTTTCTCAAAGTAATTAAGAAAACTCTTTTGCGTATTCCGAACGGTCACGAAACCGTAGCTTCCGGCTTGAAACTCAAGCTGGCGCCGCGCCCGGAAATTTTCGCCGAGCATTTTCGTCTGCTTGTTATGTTCTCTTTTTATTTCGTTTTTAGGCTTCTCGAAAATATGGAGCCGCAAATGTTCGCGCCGGGTCTGCTTGTTCGTTTCCGGGTGCGTAATCGGTGGGTAAAAGTCCAGATAAAGACTTATCTTACCGTGCTGAAGTTTCTTTTCTCTAAGAAAAACTTTGATCATAACTGTTTTATGAAAATAACCTGTCAATGTCGGTTCGCTTAATGACAATCCGTCTGCCGAAACGAACCGCGTTTAACCGATTCTCCTTGATCGCCCGGCTCACAGTCGAGCGGCTGATGCCGAGTAAGCCGCAGACCTCTTCCACTTTCAAAAAGTCTTTCGCCTGAACCGCTGCGATCGGGATCGCCACGCTCTTTACAGTTTCGAAATTACTTCTTTTAATTTTTGAATTTCTTGTCCGGGCTTTATAAGCCATCGAAGCGCAGCGGTGCTGGCAGTATTTTGTCACGGTCGTCCGAGCCGTAAACTCGTTTCCGCAAAATTCGCAGATTCGCTGTATTGAAATGTTCGAGCTCATTTTTGCCTTTTCACATGATTGATTTGCAATGTGTCTGTATGTGTCATAATTTGTCCAAACCATCTTTTGAAGCCTGATTACGACCAATGAAATACAAGCAGAATACAGAAAAGTACAAAGAAACACAAATCAAAACGAAATATCGATAAATATCAAAAACAGAAAAAGCCTGATAAAGACAGGCTTTTATTGGATATTTTATTTTTTTGGTTATGGTTGTTTATTGCTTCTTACTTTCCGATACAGAATGTTGAAAATATTCTGGTTAACATATCTTCGGTGGTAGTTTCTCCGGTAATTTGTCCAAGGAAGCGAATGGCATTGTGAAGACCGATCAAAACTATTTCTTCACTCATTTTTTGTTCGAGTAAAACAATAGAGTTTTGAATTTCCGTTTTGGCGCGTAAAAGTAGATCATAATGCCGCGC
>CADEFG010000663.1 GCA_902826505.1 uncultured Acidobacteriota bacterium | reverse complement strand
CTTCGAGGCTGAGGACTTCTAAGAGAAGCGTCCGTAAAAGGGCATCGTCTTCGACGACTAAAATTTTAGCTTTCATAATGAAGAACGAACCAAATCCTATTTAGCAAATAAATTCCCGACAAAAATAATTGATTTTTGTATAAATGTCCCCTGTAGGCTGGAATGTCGTTTTCAGGGCGAAAACAACTACTTACAAAATAACCTTAAAACCCGTAAAGTGTCAACAAAATGACAGTTTTTTTCGGCTTCGATGACGCCCGACATTTTTTTGACAATCGCTCGGCAAGGCTAAGTTATTGTGTTTATTGAGATTAATCTAAGGCACAACGATTGCTAATCCAATTCGCGGAGGTTTGCCGATGGATATTTTACCTGCTGATAATGTTACAAATTTACTGCAATCGTTTTTAGACGTGCAAAGCCGCCGCGCGCAGGTCATCGCGGGCAACATCGCCAACACCGACACGCCCGGCTACGTCGCGAAAGACCTCGACTTTGACGCTTACCTGCGCGAAGCCGCCGAACAAAGCGCACTTCCGCTTGCGAAACAAAACTCAAATAGTTTGGCCCAGCCGAATGTCGTTGACCAGCCCGTCACGGTCATGGGACTTGACGGCAACACGGTCGATATGGGCAGCGAAATGGCGAAAATGGCGCAAACCGGCACGAATTTCAACTTCGGCGCCAAAATGCTGCAATCGCGGCTCCGATTGCTGCGCACGGCAATTCGTGAAGGCAGATGATTAAACGGCTTTCGGTTCTTGGTTCCCGGTTTTGTTGAAAAAAGCCAGAAACCAAAAACCAGAAACCAAAAACCAAAACAATATGTCTTTATTTACAATCTTCAAAATCGCCTCGCAGGGAATGACTTCACAGCGCGAACGACTCGAAGCGGCGTCGGCAAATCTTGCCAACGCCAATTCGACGCGCTCGGCGACGGGCAAACCCTTTCAGCGGCGCGACGTTATTTTTACTTCGCAGGATGTTAATGAAAACTGGCAGCTCAGCGCCGCCCAAAGCGGTTTGTTCGACTCGCCCGACACGCTTTCGCAGGGCGTCAAATCGGAAGTCGTGCTGGCGGACGAAAATCAATTCGTAATGCAGTATCAGCCCGGACACCCGGACGCCGATGCCAATGGCTATGTCAAAATGCCGGACGTCGATCCGCTCGAAGAAACCGTCAATATGATGTCGGCGGCGCGTTCGTTCGAAGCGAATTCGACGGTTTTCAATACCGCTAAAGAGCTTGCCCGCATCAGTCTCAACCTCGGCGACGCATAAAACTTAAAAAAATGGCTATCAACGCAATAAATTTTGGAAATCTGTCGCCGGTCTCAACGGGCAGTAAGATCTCGACCGAAAGCGCCCAGGCTTCGGGCGACGATTTCGGCTCACTGGTGAAAGGGGCGGTCGAATCGATCGACAACACGCAAAAGAGCGCCGAACAGGAAATCTCGAAAGCCGTCACGGGCGAATCTCCCGATCTCCATAAAACGATTATTCAGCTTCAAACCGCCGATCTCAAATTTCAACTCGGACTCCAGGTCCGCAATAAGCTTATCGGCGCCTATGAAGAAATCATGAGGATGCAAGTTTGAAAAATTTTATTTGGTTTTTGGTTTTTGGTTTTTGTAAAACCTTTCACTCAAAATCAAACCGTCTTAGAAAAAATTAGCCAAAGACCAAAAACCAAAGACCAATAACCCAACCAAAAATGGCTTCTCCGCTTACACAAATCAAAGAAATCTGGAATCGTCTGCCAATGACCGGTCGGATCGCGACGATCGGCGCGGCGGTCGCGACTCTCGGTTTGATCGGCGCGATGGTTTATTACGGCTCACAGCCCGAATACGGCGTTTTATTCTCCGATCTCAAACCGACCGACGCGCAGGCGATCGTCGAAAAATTAAAAGCCGCGAATGTTCCCTATTCTTTAGCGAACGGCGGCACATCGATCCAGGTTCCGCACGAACGGATTTCCGAACTTCGTCTGCAAATGGCGGGCGACGGCGCAATTTCGGGCGGTCACGTCGGTTTTGACCTTTTCGATAAAACGAATTTCGGCGCCACGGATTTTGCGCAACAGGTCAATTTTCGACGCGCGATCGAAGGCGAGCTTTCCCGCACGCTCGAAGGCATGGACGAGGTCGAAACCGCGCGCGTCCATATCACGCCGCAGAAAGAATCGGTTTTCACCGAAAAAGAAGAAGGCGCGAAAGCCTCGGTTTTATTAAAAGTCAAACAGGGCAAAGAGCTTTCCGCTGAACGAACCGACGCGATCGTCAGCCTGATCGCCAGTTCGGTCGAAGGGCTCGATGTTTCGAACGTTTCGGTTTTGGACACGCGCGGCAGACTCCTGGTTGCCGCCGGACGCGGGAAAAGCAACGGGATCACCGATGCCGGAGCTTTTCACGCGCAGCTCGAAGCGAAACAAAAATACGAAACGGAAAATGCCGCGCGGATCATCGCGCTGCTCGAACCGGTCGTCGGACAAGACCGCGTGCGCGCGGATGTCGCGGCGGATATCGATTTTAGCCAGGTCGAACAATCCGAAGAAAAATACAACCCGCAATCGCAGGTCGTGCGCTCGCAGCAAACCTTAAATGAAGCAAGAAATTCAGCCAACCCGAACCCGAACGGAATCGTCGGAGCGCGTTCCAACAACCCGACCACACAGGCTTCGCCGACACCGGCACCTTCTCCGGCAGCTCAAACGAACGGCGATTCGCGCAACACTTCGACCGTCAATTACGAGATCGACAAAACCGTCAGAAAAACCGTCGGCGGCGGCGGGCGCGTCAATCGAATGACCGTTTCGGTCGTCGTTGACAACAAAACCGTCAACGGCGTCGAAGTTGCCCGAACGCCCGAAGAAATTAAACAAATTCAGGATCTGGTCGGCGGCGCGATCGGTATCGATACCAACCGCGGCGATTCGGTCGTCGTCCAGGCAATGCCGTTCGATAAACCCGCCGACACCGCCGTGCCGCCGTCATCGCTCGACAAATATAAACAATTTATCCCGAATGCGATCAAATTCGGCGCTTTGATCCTGGTGGCGGTTTTACTGCTCTGGTTTGTCATCCTGCCGGCGCGAAAGGCATTAAAAGCGGCGATGGTTTCGGAAACCGACGAACAAAAACTGCTTGCCGCCGCCGCCGAAACCGATTCGGAAACCGAAACGGAGTAAGAAAAACGATTGAAAGAAGATGCCAACCAGAAACAA
>CADEFG010000662.1 GCA_902826505.1 uncultured Acidobacteriota bacterium | reverse complement strand
CGATATTGTTCGGGTCAGTGGCGGCTAAGATTCTGTTAAGTGAAAGGTTTTCAAAACCGTATTTGAGACAGGCTTTGGCGGCTTCGGTGGCAAAACCTTTTCCCCAACATTGTTTCAAAAAACCGAAAACGATCTCAACATCTTTCGTTTTATCGAAATATTGAAAACCGCAATAGCCGATCATTTGCCCGACCATTTTTTCCGTAACGCACCAAACGCCAAAACCTCTCTCTTCCCAATACTTGCGGCACTTTTCCAAAAGAGTTTTCAATTGTTCCCGGGTTCTTTTATTTTGGGGTGAAAGATACCTTTGAACTTCCTGATCATTGAAAAGAAGATACGCGGCGTCCAAATCGTCAGGTCTAAACATTCTCAGGCAAAGACGTTTGGTTTCAACCTGTGGATAATAAAAGTTGTTTATCCCGACGTTTGATTTCGACAAATTTTCCATTCAATCACCTCTCTAAAATTCAAACAGCCTGTTGATTTCTCAACAAGGCTGTTTTGCGGTTGTGGGTTTGACAATCAATCAGGTAAAACTCTAAAACATTTAACTAGTCTGACAATAAAATTCCACAATTTACCGGTGTATCATCTGCCACGGTAACTAGGATTCCTGTAAAAGTCACAAGAATTCCAGTAAAGGTTACTAGAATACCGCTATCAACTTTTTCTGAATTCTTCATTTCAGTGCAAGGCTGCGGTTCGTTGCCGCGTAAATCGCTCAATAAAATTCCGGCGTTCGCCGTTCCTGCACCAATCATCAAAGTAATCGCCAAAATAAATCCCGCCATTAAGTTTCTCAAGTTTTTCATTTTTTTCTTCTCCAAGTCTATTCTTAATTTAAGCTTTCGCTTTCTTGCACTTACTTAATAACAAGCGGTGTGCCAAAACTCCCAAACAACTAAATGCCAATTCTAAACTGCCAATATAAACGGTTTACGCCTATTTCAAAGCTAATTTTCGAGGATTTTTTCTGTTAGACCTATTTGGTTATCTAATATACAATTTTGAAAAGGCTGATTGGCTATTTCATTGAGCTCACTACGTTTAATGCAATTTCAACGTGTTACATTGGTATTCAGTGATAACTTAATATACAGGGTTAAGGCTTTGCCTAAAAACCCTTAATTTTCACGTTTTGCCTAAAATCGTTGGAATTTGCCTAAAAACTAGCTGATTTCAGATTTTGAACTCAGGTCTAAAAAAAAAAAAAACCGTCGTAAATGACGGTCTTTTCTATTTAGATTGATATGGATCTTTAATCTTCTTCCAGATGATCAAGAAAATTAGGTTGATCTCCAATTTGCGGAAAAGCTCTTATACGGTCAGATGTGATTTAGAGAGAATCTCCGAAGATTTGAAAGCGGAATAAATCCGCTTAATGTAATTCTTTCCAATACTTCGGTTTCAATCCTATTTCGTATATATCCGTATTATAACGGGTTGCTATCACAAAATAATTTGCAAAGCAGCTCTTTGATTTTCCTTTTTTGCATAAACTGCCAAAAAAGGCTGGATTTTGAAGTCTTTAAAATGGTATTCTGTTTTGGGAAACAATTTGCCTCTTAAATTTCCTGACGTTTTACACCGCGAACAAATTCTTAACTTAATTCATTGTTCTGATAAATTTCTATAATGCGATTTTCTCTTATGATGAATAGAGAATCTATTTCAAAAATTTACAAGATTTCAATTGCCCTTTTGGGTGGATTGTGTCTTGCTTTAGCTTTTTTCAATCTAAAAACTGATACTCATTTGTGGAAATTCACACTTTTGTTTCTTTTCACAATTTTAATTGCTCCCCGAATGAGTATCATTTTACCGCGTTCAAAATTCATCTTGAGTTTTTCCGACTCGATGATTTTTCTTACATTTTTATTATTCGGCGGGGAGGCTGCTATTCTTATTGGAGCCATAGAAGCATATACAAACTGTTTGTATATGCAGTATAAAGGTGTAAAGTTTAGTCAATTTGCTATTCCATTCAATGTAGGGGCAACGTCAATTTCAACCACAATAACATATCATGTCTGGAATTATTTACTCCAATTTACAAATATTGACCTTGGCTCACTAAACACATCAAACCTTATTACGGCTTTAGGGATTCTAGCATTAACACAATTTCTTGCGGTTTCAAGTTTTGCTTCCATTTTCTACGGACTAAAAACAAACACACATCCTTTGAAGGTTTGGAAAAAAGAGTGTTTCTCAAGTTCAATAACTCATTTTGCTGGAGCTGGTTTGGCTGGAATTGTTTTTAAACTTTTGAATTTTGGGGATGTTTTTTCGATTGCTATTTCATTGGTCATTTTCGCGGTTGTTTATTACACTTACCGGCAAATTATTGCGGAGATGACGAATTCGATCGAACAGGCGGAACAAGCCGAACGCGATAAGGCGGAAGCCGAGCGTGAAAAACGCAAAGGGATCGAAAAATATGCCGAAGAACTTGCGCTTTCCTTGAGAAAAGAGGAAGAAACCGGTCGGGCTTTGCGAAAAAGCCAGAAGGCTTTTCAGCACCAAGCTCTCCACGATTCGCTGACCAATCTTCCGAACCGCGCTTATTTCGGCGAGATTTTAAAGGAATTGATCGAGGAAACAAAGAAAACCGGCATCGAAAATTCCTATGTTTTATTTTTAGATCTTGTTCGTTTCAAGACGATCAACGACAGCCTCGGTCACACGATCGGCGATAAAGTCCTGATGATCGTTGCCAAACGCTTTGCCCGGATGCTCCGCCCGAGCGATACCGTCGCCCGTCTCGGCGGCGACGAATTTGCCATCGTTTTGCGCAATCTCCCGAATATCGAAAAGGCGGAAAAGGTCGCCTGGAAGATTCATCAGAAGATCGCGCAGCCGTTCTCGTTGAGTAAAAATAAAATCTTCACGAGCGTCAACATCGGGATCGCGCCGTTCGAAGCCGACTACGACACGCCCGAGGAGATTTTGCGCGATGCCGATATTGCGATGCACTACGCCAAAGAGAAGGATTTCGGGGTTGCCGTTTTTACCAAAGAATTGCGCGAGCGGTTTGTCGAGAAAGCGGTCATCGAAGCCGATTTGCGTTTTGCGATCGAACGCGGCGAATTGTCGATGCATTATCAGCCGCTGATCTCATTGAAAGACGGATCCTTGATCGGGTTTGAAGCGCTGCTGCGGTGGAATCATCACGAGAAAGGCTTTATTTCGCCGGCACAATTTATCCCGATCGCCGAAAATTC
>CADEFG010000661.1 GCA_902826505.1 uncultured Acidobacteriota bacterium | reverse complement strand
CCGTCAATATTTCAAATATATCCGGCGCGGTGCGCAGCGCATCGAAACGGCGAGCGCCAATGCGAATTTTGACGGACTCGGGTTTATCAACACGGACGGCAGTTATGTGGTTGTCGTCAAAGCAAGCACCGGCGGCACTTTTAATATTCAAAATCTGCCGGCGGGAAATTATGGCATTTCTTACACGACCGCCGCTCAATCGGTCGAACTGTCTGCCGTCACCATCACTGCCGGGCAATCTCTTTCGACCAGTATCCCTTCGGCGGGCGTGATTACCGTTTATCGAAAATCGGCAATCAACCCGTTAAGTCCAGACATTTCCGAGCGTTTTTCTTTCGGAAATTTATTTGCCGGAAATTATCTGGCAAAGAGTGAATAAAAAATAAACCGGCGAAATTTTTACGCATAAGCCCGTTGAATTTGCCGCCCGAAAGCACCTGAAAACTCAAAGGGTCCAGTCGAACTTGAAACTGGATCCTTTGAGTTTTTATGAATTGTTGGCAGGTTTTAGAATTGTTGAAGATTCAAAATTCCCTGCAGAATCGTGCCTAAGATATTGAGCGAACCGTTGCTGTTTGTTCCATATTGGTTGCGGCTGTTGTAGCCGTCCTGATAACCGCGCTGGAAACCTTGCTGGAAGTAATATTGATACTGCCGCGAATCGACATAACTCTGGTAGCCGTAGTTTCCGCTCCGGTAAATCGAATTGTTGTTATAATCGCCGCCGCGTCGTCCGCTGCGGTCGTTTTGTCCGGCACGAAAACCTTGCTGATAACCGGCATTGACCGCTTGTCTGAGCAAATCGGCGCCGCGCCGGTCGGTTTGATAATAACTGCCGTTGCGGTAAACGCGATACCGTGCATTTTGCAGTTTCTGTTGCTGGTTTGCCAGTTTCTGCTGTTGCCGAATTACCTTTTGCTGTTGTTTGACGACCTTTTGCTGTTGTTTCTGAATCTGATTTCTGGTCTGGGCATTGGCAACGCCGCCGGTTCCCAAAATTGCGACCAAACCGAATGCCGCGACGAGTGCTGTTCTTTTTAAGTTATATAATTTCATTGTATTTCTCCCTTATAATTCCTTTTCTTTCCCGAAATTCTTTTGAATGTCAAGAACTGTCAATAAATGTAAATATCTGTATTAGAACGACTTACGTTCTTTGATTTACTGTTTAAGCAATGATTGTGCCAAAGCGGAAAACATTGGCGTTTTGTAAAATTTCAGGATTTAGAAAAGATGATCGAACACGATACGGTATGTTTTTACCCGTTATCGTTTTGGTTGGCGGAAATCCACCGGTTGACGGAGAAAAACAGCATTCTGTTGGGATGAAATTGCATCAAACGCCGTTTTGCAATCTAATAAAGAGAAATGTTCAATGCCGCCGCGCTCATCAATCTTCTCGGTTTTACGGTCGGAATCGCGCTTTACGCGCTTCTGCTCTTGATGGTTGTCCGGCATCGCAAGGCGAAAGAGAAGGAATCGCCCGATTTTTTGCTTTGGCTGACTGCCGCGCTCGGGCTTTTGTGGAACGCGGGCGAGCTGACCGCGCTTTTCTGGAAGGATTTCGGCGGTACACAGGTTTCGCCCGTTTTACTGGCAGTTTCATATTCCGCGCTCGGATTTCTTCCGTCGGTCGTCGTTCATTCGGCTTGGAAAAACGAGGAGAGCGAAAACAAAAACGTCCGTTGGCTGACTTTTGCGGCGTATAGTTTGAGCATTTTTGCCGCACTGCTTCATTTTCAATCGGCGATTTTTAATTCACGCGCGCCGTCCGATCTAGCCTTGCGCGCGCTAACCTTCGGTTCGCTCGCCTTGCTTGCCGGGCTTTCGATCTTTACGTTCCGGCAAAAGATTCAAAAGAAAGCGGTTTGGATTTCCGCGCTGTCGGTGTTCGCGGTTTCGGCGCTCCATTTGAGCGGTCAGCAGGAAGAAAAATCTTGGCTCGTCGAACTCGTCGCGCATCAATCTTCACTGCCGCTCGCGCTCGCGATCTTGCTTCAGGATTATCGTTTTGCGTTTGCCGATCTGTTTCTGAAACGCGCTTTATCGCTGCTTCTGTTGGCTTCGCTCGCATTCGGTTTGTATGTTTTTATCGCCGTGCCGCTCCTGGCGTGGCACGAAACGCACGACCGCAACGATGTTCAGGCGGCGGTTTTGGTGCTCGCTTTATGGATGGCGACCGCGCTCGTTTATCCGGCGCTCCACAAATTTGCGGTGTGGCTCGTTGATAAAATAATTTTGCGGCGCGTCAATTATGAAAAACTGCAAACCGAGATCGGGCGGACGATCGAAAAGCAAAACGATATAAAATCGGTTTTGGACGAAGTTTGCGAAGAACTGGCGCTTGCTTTGACCGCGAAAGAGGCAAACTGGAACGAGTTTTTACGAAACGAAAACGAGGCGGTCTTGCCGACTGTCAGCGTTTCGCCGCGCAGCGCGGAAATTTTTGTGCCGACCGTTGAAACGCCTTTTTACCAGATAGTTTTAAAGGAATTTTCGGGCGGCAGACGGCTTCTCTCGGACGAGATCAAAATGCTCGAAGAAATTGCGGTCGCGGCGGCGCGGCGGATCGACGCGCTGCGCGTTTCCGAAGAACGCTTCGAACGCGAAATGCGCGAGGACAAACTCGCCAAATTTGCGACCGAAGCCCAACTTTCCGCGCTCCGGGCGCAGATCAACCCGCATTTTTTGTTCAATGCGCTGACGACGATCGGTTATCTGATCCAAACGGCGCCCGAAAAAGCGTTTGAAACGCTGATGAAACTGACGCAGCTTTTGCGCGGGGTTTTACGTTCGACCGAAGAATTTTGCAGTCTGGGCGAAGAAATAAAGTTGATCGAAAATTATCTGGACATCGAAAAAACACGTTTTGAAGAGCGTTTAAGAGTTAAAATAAAGATTCCGAAGGCGCTCGAAAAAATGCGCGTGCCGTCTTTGATCCTTCAGCCGCTCGTTGAAAACGCCGTCAAACACGGCATTTCCGAAGCCAAATCGGGCGGTGAAGTGCAAATTTCCGCCGAACTCAAGATCGAGGCGGGCGAAACTTTTTTATATTTGAACGTGGCGGACACCGGCGTCGGTTTTAACGAAGAAAAAACGAATTCGGACGGCATCGGTTTGGAAAATATCCGGCAAAGACTGCGTTCGTATTACGGCAAAAAAGCGCATTTGACGATCGAAAGCGACCGGAAAAAAGAAAAGCGAGCCGCGATAAAATTGCCCGACCAA
>CADEFG010000660.1 GCA_902826505.1 uncultured Acidobacteriota bacterium | reverse complement strand
GAAAAACTCGGTTGCACCGCGCAAAACCCGCACGCGCAAAGCGATCGATTCGCTCGCCGTGTTGCCGCTCGTCAACGGCGGCAACGACGCGGAAACCGAATATCTCTCGGACGGCATCACCGAAGGTCTGATCAATTCGCTGTCAAAACTGCCGAAACTGCGCGTCGTTCCGCGCAGCACGGTTTTTCGCTACAAGGGCGAGCAAACGGACCTGCAGCAGATCGGCAACGAGCTCGGCGTGCGCGCGGTTTTTGCCGGACGCGTTTTGCAGATCGGCGAATCTTTGGTGGTCAACGCCGAACTCGTTGATATCGCCAACGAAGCGCAAATCTGGGGCGAACGATACCGGCGCGAAATGACCGATATTTTTACGCTTTTGGACGAAATTGTCGAAGACATTAGCGGCGAATTGAAACTCAAACTTTCGGGCGAAGACAAAAAACAGCTCGCCAAACGCTACACGGAAAATACCGAAGCCTATCAGTTTTATCTGAAAGGTCGCTATTTTGTGACCTCAAAGCGCACCGAAGAATGGATCAAAAAAGGCATCGAATATTTTCAGAAAGCGATCGATCTCGACCCGAATTACGCGCTCGCTTTTTCAGGCATTGCCGAAGCCTACGGATTCTTAGCGTCTTCGACCGGCGGCTGGTCGCCGCGCGAAGCTTATCCGAAAGCCGAAGCCGCCGCGATGAAGGCGCTCGAACTCGATGACAGCCTCGGCGAAGCGCATTGTTCGCTCGGATTTTCGCGGCTGCTGTACGATTGGGATTTCGCGGATGCCGAACGCCAGTTCAAACGCGCGATCGAATTGAGTCCGAATTATCCGAATTCGCACGACGGTTACGGATTTTATCTGAAAGCCGTCGGACGCCACCCGGAAGCGATCGAAAAATGCAAACAGGCGCAAAAGCTCGACCCGCTTTCGCCGTTCGCGCACGTGTCTCTAGGTTACGCTTATTATTTCGCCCGCGATTACGAAAAAGCGATCGATGAATGCCGCAAGGCTTTGGAGATGGACAAAAATTCGACGTTTGCGTATCGCAATCTGGGTTTGGCTTATCTGCAGCAGGGAAAACTCGAAAAAGCGATCGAAGCCCTCAGCAACGCCGTCAAATTTTCGCAGGGCGGTCTGGCATTTGAATCGTATCTGGGTTTTGCCTACGGCGTCGCCGGCAAACGCGCCGAAGCCTTGGAAGTTTTGACAAGTCTGGAAGTGATTGATAAGGAACGCTACGTGCCCGCCTATAATTTTGCGATCATTTACGCCGGTTTAGGCGATTTTGACAAATCGTTCGAATGGTTTGAAAAAGCGCGAAAAGAGCGTTCCGGCTTTTTACCGTTTCTCAAGGTCGAGCCGGTCGTCGATTGTCTGCGAAGCGATTCGCGATTTCAGGATTTGCTTGACCAGATCGGGTTGCGTGAATAAAGGCGAAAGTCCGCATGTAAATAAGGGCGGATAAATCACAGTATCTTAACACTCTTGCTGACGCGCGGTTTTCTGCCTTTTATCCGAACAGGCGCGGCAAACGTCGGTCGAGATTTTTCGGCAGAAGAATTTCCATCGCGTCGTCAACCGTGATGATTCCGGCGATATCGCCTTCGTCGTCGATGACGGGCAAGGCGAGCAGATTATACTCGGCGATTTTTTGCGCGGCTTCTTCGGCGTCGTCGTGCGGATGGGCAAACTGGAATTGGTCGCGCATCACTTGTTCGAGCGTAAAGGTCGGATCGGCTAGGATCAGACTGCGGAGCGAAATCACGCCGGAAATGCGCCACGAATCTTCCTCTTCGACGACATACAGATAATAGATCATATTCGGCGTCTCCGCCATTTCGCGCAATCTCGCAATCGCCTGACCAACCGTTAAATCTTTTGGAAACGTCACAAATTCCGTCGTCATCAAACCGCCCGCCGTATCGTGCGCAAACGACATCAATTCGGCAACATCGGCTTTTTCCTCGTCTTCCATCAGGTTGAAAAGTTCCTGCGCCTTTTCCTCGTCCATTTCGCCGAGCACGTCAACCGCATCGTCGGGCGACATTTCTTCCAAAATGTCGGCGGCGCGTTCTTCGTCCATTTCTTCGAGAATCCGCGCCTGATTTTCCGTCGACATTTCTTCCAAAGTATCGGCGGCGATCTCGTCGTCGAGCGATTCGACGATTTCCGTCCGGTGAATAGGCGAGAGCGATTCGGCAAGCTGCGCGATCTCGACCGGATGCAGACGCGAGAGTTTATCTTTCGAAGATTTTAATTTGACGGCTGCCGATGCCGAATCGGTCGCCAAGTATCCGACGTCCGCCCAATCGATGACTTCGACCGTCTTTGAACTGCCGTAAAAACCCTTCGGCATCAAACGGCGCAAAAAACCCTGAAGGCTGACATCCGCGCCCGAAACGCGCCACTCGTCGCTGACTTCGATAATCTGCACGTCATTGACGCGAACGACGCGTTTGCCGTCAACGTCGATCAATTGATTGTCCAAAACGTCTTTTGCCAGCAAAACCTCGTTCAGACGGCGCGTAAAAGGTTTGAGATTGATTTTTTCCGAATTCATCCGCGCGCCGCCCTCGCTCAAAGACGAAATCCGTTTGCGCGACATAAAAAAATCGCGGCGGCGATAGCGGGCGACGAGTCCGACGACCGACGGATAATCTTCTTCGCCGTAACGCACGATAACATCGCGAATCGAAGCGATTTTGTCGCCTTCCGCGTCGAAGATCGGGCGACCCAAAATTTGCGAAAGATAGAGCATAAATAAAGAATAGACGAAGTTTGCGCGATATAAAAGCGGCGCGAAAACAGAAAATAACGAAAATGGCGAGTTATTACTAAATCTTTGAAATTTGACCGATAAGATAAAAAGCAAGCAAATAATCTTGCAAAAAAATGTTTAAAGTAGTTTAATGTTTTTGGAATAATCGAGGTTTTAGAAATCTTAATTAAATATAGACGCTCAAAAAATCGAGCGTTGAAGCACAAACATCCAGTCAAAAAAAATAAAAAAGCCCCATCAACAATCAGAATTGCAGTTATTCATGGTTATTAATATGAAAAAAACTCTACTTTCTATCACCGTCTTCTGTTTCCTCGCCATTTCTGCTTCCGCTCAAACACGTTCACGGGTTTTCGATAATTTTGATACGACAGGCGGCGTTCAGATCGCTATTAAACCGGTTATTGCCCAAAAGCCGGACGTCAAACCGAAGAAAACCAAAAAAGGTGATAAAAGAAT
>CADEFG010000659.1 GCA_902826505.1 uncultured Acidobacteriota bacterium | reverse complement strand
CGGGCAAACTCACATTGGCGTAGACTATCGTCGCCAAAAGTAGAACAAAACCAAACGCCGGCAGTATTTTAAATTTGATTCTCATAAGTTTTTCAAGTTTTTGACCGTGCGGCGATCATTTTCGGCGCTGCATATTGAACAATCGCAATTTTAACAAAAATCGAACAAAGAGAAATTTATCCCAGTAAATATTGAAGAAAATCACATTTTAACTTACCATTTAACCGTTTAACGTTCAAAAAGCCGAAATGAAATTCGTTGTAACGCGTCATTCAATGACAACTCCAAACCGGTCGAACCAAGTTGATGAAAATATCGCAAAACGGAATACTGTTTTTACTTTTCGCAGCGTTTATCAGCATTTACCCGCAAACTCAAGGCATTGCAAACAAACCGCTTTACCGTGACCCGATCTTTGACGGCGCGGCTGATCCGGTCGTCGTTTGGAATCCGAAAGTTAAGCGCTGGTGGATGTTTTATACAAATCGCCGGGCGAATGTTCCGAACCTTTCAGGCGTCGCGTGGGTTCACGGTACGCCGATCGGGATCGCCGAATCCGCCGACGGCGGGGCAAACTGGCAATATCTCGAAAATGCCCGCATCAAACTTCCCGAAACTTTCGGCGGAAAAAACGCAACGCTTTGGGCACCCGACATTATTCGCGGGGACGACGGCAGATGGCAGATGTTTTTGACGGTTGTGCCGGGGATTTTTGAAAACTGGCAGCATCCGCGTTCGATTGTTCAGCTCACGAGTAAAAATTTACGCGACTGGAAATATCTGCAAACGCTCGAATTATCTTCAGACCGCGTGATCGATGCCGGAATTTTAAAAATGGCGGACGGCGTCTGGCGTTTGTGGTATAACAACGAACGCGATCGAAAATCCATCTATTTTGCCGAAAGCCGTGATCTTAAAAATTGGACTGACAGAGGAAAGGCGATTGCCGACAAACCCGGCGAAGGTCCGAAAGTTTTTCGCTGGCAGGAAAAATACTGGATGATCGTCGACCATTGGAAAGGTCTCGGCGTTTATCGCTCAAGCGACGCGTTAAATTGGACACCACAAGCCGATAATCTTTTATTTTCACCCGGAAATGGCGCGGACGATCAAGTTCAGGGACAACACTGTGATGTTGTCGTCAGCGGCGGGCGGGCATTTTTGTTTTATTTTACGCATCCCGGTCGGCGCGGTGAAAATACCAACAAAGATTTCACCGAACAGCGGCGCAGTTCGATTCAGGTCGCCGAACTAAAATTAAAAGACGGTTGGTTGACCGCCGATCGCGATGCGCCGACCTTTATCAAACTGCTCCCGGAGTCTAAATGATAATTGTGTTTTTAACTTTAAACTTTGCGCCTCGGCGGCTTTGGGGGAAAAATAGATCGTTTGAATATTTAAAATTTAATTTCCCGCAAAGCCGCCGAGGCGCGAAGAATTCGATCCTGTGAAAATTAAAACTGCCGGTCGCGATTATGAATTTATGAATCAACAAAAGTTATTTATTGCCTGTTTAATGCTTTTAATTGGCGGCGCGATTGTTAATGCACAGAATCCGCGCCCGACGCCGCTCGCCTTTGGAACATATAAATTGGAAGATGTCAGAATGCGCGATGTTTGCATTTTGGCGGACGAGAAAACCAAAACTTACTACGCGATCTCGGCGGGACGCGCGCCGGCAAAGGAAGGTTTTAGAAACGCCACCGTGCGCGCTTTTTCGAGCAAGGATTTAATAAACTGGGAAGGTCCGCACACGATTTTCCAAACGCCGAACGATCTTTGGGGTGATGTCGAAATTCGCGGTATCTGGGCGCCCGAAATGCATTTTTACAAAGGAAAATATTATCTTTTCCTGACTTTTGACACCGCCGAAAAGCTCGCCGAGCAATGGCGCGATTGGCTGCCGCGCGTCCGGCGCGGTTCACAGATTTTGGTCGGCGAATCGCCGCTCGGACCATTTAAGCCTTTTCAAAACCGCTCGACTCTGCCGACCGATATGATGACCCTCGATGGCAGTTTATGGGTTGAAAATAATGTTCCCTTTATGGTTTTCGCACACGAATGGGTGCAGATCAAAGACGGCACGATCGAATACGTCAAGCTCAAAGACGATCTTTCGGAAACCGTCGGCGAACCCGTGAAATTATTTGACGGAAGCGACGCGCCGTGGGCAAGAAAATCGCCGCAATGGAGCTGTTGGGTGACCGACGCGCCTTTTCTTTACAAATCGAAAAGCGGCAAACTTTTGATGATCTGGTCGAGCTTCGGCGCCGGCGGCTATATGATCGGCGTCGCCGTTTCCGATTCGGGCAAGCTTGCCGGACCTTGGAAACAGCGCACCGAACCGCTTTATTCGGCGGACGGCGGACACGGCATGATCTTCAAAAGATTCGACGGCGCTTTGATGCTCGTGCTTCATTCGCCGAACAAAATGACGGAACGCGCCCGACTGTTTGAGATCGAAGATACGGGCGAAACGCTACGCGTTGTCAAACCGTTCGAAATTTCTTCGGTCTTCAAGCGTTAATTTTTTATCGACGATGTAAAAGTATAATCACCCGAAGCTAATTCATAGACGGCTTTTCCGTTTTCAAATTTTATCAAACGAATCCCGCGTGCGGCAGTGATGTTTTTTCCGTTTTCTTTTACATCTTGCACCGATACGGCGGGCAGAAAAAGTGTCGCGCTCGTATTTGCCGGAACCGTCGCGCGGTATGTCAAAATTCTTTTTTCGACTTTCCACGAGCTGTTTATTCTGCCGTACATCGAATCATAAAAGCCTTTCGCAAACGTCATTTGTCCGGTCGGATCGGGTTCGGGCTGGAGCATAAAATGTTTGAAACCGGGACTTTTTTCGTCGCGCCCGATCCCGAGCGAATAAGCCATCAGCCAGCGTCCGACCGCGCCGAAGGAATAATGATTAAAGGAATTCATACTGTTATTGCCGCCGAAACCGTTTTCGGTCGTGTAGCCGTTGAGCCGTTCCCAAATGCTTGTCGCGCCTTGATTGACCGGATAAAGCCACGACGGATACTGCTCGTTTTGAAGCAATTTGTAAGCGAGATCGGTCGACCCTTGATCGGAAAGCGCCTGACTGATCCAAGCCGTTCCGATAAAACCGGTCATCAGCGAAAATTCGCCGCGCATCACGCCCGAATCGTCCAAATTTTTGCGTTTGACGGTTTCCGCGAGATTCTTTTTCATAAAAGGAATGTTTTCATCGCTGAACGCGTTCA
>CADEFG010000658.1 GCA_902826505.1 uncultured Acidobacteriota bacterium | reverse complement strand
GTCACTTCACCGAGCTTTACGCTCGTCAATCTTTACCGCACCGCAAAGTTCGACGTTTATCACATTGATCTCTGGCGGATCGACGACCGTTCGGACGCGGCTTCGGCGGTCGGTTTGCCGGAAATTCTCGAAGACGCGGCGGCGGTCACGATCATCGAATGGTCGGAGCGTTTGCGCGATTTTGCTTTCCCTGAAAAGACTTTTCATATTAAGATTGAAGGCGACGGCGACGATCCGCGAAAAGTAGAAATTTCCCGCCGAGACGCCAAGACGCAAAGTTAATGAAAAAGATTTTGGTAAGTTTTTTTGTTTTGATTTTTTTATCACTGACCTTTTGGGGCTTGAATCAGATTATGTCCGGGAAAAATAATCCGCTGCCGAAAATCGAAAATCCGCGTCTGATCGTCAAAAAAAGCGAGCGCAAACTGGAAGTTTTCGACGGCGAGAAATTGGCGAAAACTTACCAGATAGTTTTGGGGTTTGCGCCCGTTGGCGACAAGCAAGAGGAAGGCGACGGCAAAACGCCGCTCGGCGAATTTTATGTTTTTACGAAAAACGATCAGAGCAAATTTTATCTTTCGCTCGGCTTGAGTTATCCGTCGATTGACGATGCCGAAAGAGGTTTGCGCGAAAATCTGATCTCGCAGGAAGAACACGACGCGATCGTAGAGGCTGTCAACGAAAAGCGAATGCCGCCGCAAAATACTAAGCTCGGCGGCGCGATTTATATTCACGGCGGCGGCATCGAAGACGATTGGACTCACGGCTGTCTGGCTTTGAAAAACGAGGAAATGAAAGAGATCTTCGAAGCGATTCCGGTCGGCACGAAAGTTTCGATAGTTCCTTGAAAAACATTTCACGCAAAGGCGCAGAGTTCGCGGAGAATTGTTTTTTTTAACGACGATCTTGCTTGACTAAACCGGCGCAAAATTCAATACTTGAAAAAAAGGTCAAGTTTCAAAAATATGAAATTTGGCGTTTCTTAAAATTGAAATTATAGAGGAAATATTATGCCATATCCGGAAATTATGATTCACGGCATGCGCCAGGAACTCGCGCAGCTCGGAATCGAAGAAACAAAAACACCCGAAGCGGTGATCGAAGCAGTTGAAAACACGGACGGAACCGTAATGGTCGTCGTCAATTCCGTTTGCGGATGCGCCGCCGGCGGCGTTCGTCCCGGCATCGCGATGGCTTTGGAGAATTCGGAAGTCAAACCCGACAAAGCGATCACCGTTTTTGCCGGTGCCGATATTGACGCGACCGATGTTGCCCGCGATTATTTTGAAGGCTATCAGCCGTCGTCGCCGTCGATCGGTTTTTTAAAAGACGGAAAGCTCGTCAAAATGTTCGAGCGCAAAGACCTCGAAGGTCGTCACCCGCTGATGATCGCGCAGGAACTCGTCAATGCTTTCGGTGAAGTCTGCACGAAAACCGAAGCCGCGAACAACTAATTAAAAGTAAGAGATTCGCCACGAATAACACAAATAACACGAATTAAAATTGAATTAATAATTCGTGTTATTCGTGTTATTCGTGGCTGAAATTTTTTCTAGGTTTCGCAAACTTCCTTCAATGATTAAAAGCTGTGCGGCGGCATAGGTCAGCATGATAAAAACCGGCGCAAAAACGGACGGCGCGACAAAACGGTTGATCGCGAGAATCGAATCCGAGAGCAGAAAAAGAAAAGTCCCGGCAACGCAGATTCTGCCGAAGCTGTGGTTTCGAAAATCAAAAGCCGTCAAGCTTGCGGCGAGCATCGTCGAAACAACCAGCGCGTAAATCCCGACCGGCGCGAGCAGGTTTTTGACATTCGACGCAACCAGCGCGAAAAGCGTCAGGCTGTAGGCGGCGATCCCGACAAAGATCAACGCATTCGGCAAAGTGGCGATCTTATTCAGTTTTCTGATTTTCCAAAAGTAAAAAATATAAAAAATATGCGCGGCGAGAAAAGCGGTCAGTCCGTAAATGAAAAACGTCTTGAATTGTTTGTCGAGCAGTAAAGCGAGATCGCCGAGCCACGAAAAAACAAGTGCGAAAATTATCGGATATTTTGCCGCCGCGAGGTTTTTCGCGTTGCTCACGAAATAAAAGATCAAGATCAGCATCAGCGAAGGCTTGGAAAAATATTGCATTTGAATGTTTTGCGTGAGGTTCGCAAAAACTTCCGTGAAAAGCGCGGCGCAATAAATTATCAGGAGAATTTGAAATTTCATAACGGGAATTTTAACCGATTTTGGAAAAGAATGAAGAAAACTGTTGCTTAAACGCGATTGAAGTGGTTAAAATATTTAATGGCAGACAGATTAGACTTGTCATTGTAATCCAACCAAATTTTTTAATGTCAATAAGTCAAAGACAACATATCAGATTTTCGCTTGATCTTCCGGCGATTCGCTACACGAAGTTTGGCGAAAAAATGGATGTTTTGCTTCACCAGATCAGCGTTGGCGGATGCCTTCTCGAATGGGACGATAATATTTTAACGGGCGAAGTTTTCCGGCTGGAAATTCAATTGCCGAATAAAAACTGGCTGCCGCTGATGTGCAAGGTGCTTTATAAATTTGAAGACAACGGCATCGGCGCGAAATTTATCGAGATCTCCAAATTTGAACAGGATTTATTGGGCAGTGTGATCTCGCACAGCCTTTCGCAGGCAGGTTTGCCGGTGCAGGTCGATCCGTTTTCACAACCGCCGAAATTTGCCGATGAACCGCGCAAAAAAGAACCTTCGATCACCGACAGCCGCAAACAGCAGGACGAACTTTTAGAAAAGATAATGTCGAGCGAAATTTAAGTTTTAAGTGAGAAGTGAGAGGTGAGAACTTTTTAATTCTCATTTAAAACTTGCGAAGTGCCATTATTTTTACAAACGAAGCCGATTTGAGTTCCTCGGAGCTTAAATCGGTTTTTTGCAGAATTTCTTCTTCGCTCATCGCGCCGCACCCGGCGGCGCGGATAAAAAAATTCAAAAGTCCCTGCGCCGAAGCCGCGTCGTCAAATTGATTTCCCGTCAGCAATGCGCGGGTCGCCTGACCGACAAAATTTTTGAGCCGCGCGGCTTGCTCGTCCGCATTTTCCAAAAAGAACGCATAAACTGCCGCATAGCGCGCCGCGAGTTGATTGGGATGCAGATCCCAGCTCTGGTAAAAACCGTTGATCAATGAAGCGGTCACGTTATTAAAATGCTTGCGCCAGGCAAGCTGTATACCTCGTCTCGTTCTGGCTTTTTTTTTGCAGGC
>CADEFG010000657.1 GCA_902826505.1 uncultured Acidobacteriota bacterium | reverse complement strand
ACTTCCGGTCATCCCGATATCGGTGATATAAGCCGTTCCGCCGTCGAGAATTCTTTCATCAGCCGTTTGAACGTGGGTATGCGATCCGACCACCGCCGAAACCCGACCACTCAAAAACCAGCCCATCGCATATTTTTCGCTCGTCGCTTCGCAGTGCATATCGACCAGACGCACTTTTACGTCACCCGGAATCTGGTTGATGCATTCTTCCGCGACACGAAACGGGTCGTCAACGGGCGGCATAAAAACCCTGCCTAAAAGATTGAGTGCTGCGATTTTAAACCCGTTGATCTCGCCAATAAACAATCCTTTTCCAGGCGACGAAGGCGGATAATTGGCGGGTCGAAGCAGACGCGGATTTTTTTCGAGATAGGGAATTATTTCGTGTTTATCGAAAATATGATTGCCCGAGGTCATCAAGTCGATGCCGCTGGCGAACAATTCATCGGCGATCGCGGGTGTGATCGAAAAACCGCCCGCGACGTTTTCCGCGTTCATCGTTGCAATATCGATCAGGTATTTTTCGCGCAAGGTTTGAATTTTATCCAGCACGGCACGTCTGCCCGGACGCGCCACGACATCGGCTATCATTAATATATTCACAGTTTTATGATAGGTAGTTGTGAGAATTCAGACAAGGCGAAAAGCGAGTTTTATCGGGCAAAGAAGTCAATTAAATTGATTTTGGCGGCGGTCGGTTTGACCTGAACTTCAAACTTCAGAACTATTTCCTTTTTTGAATTAAAGGAAATTTCGGAATTTTCGCCGAGGCGGGAATCTTTTTCGACTTCGAGCAACGCCCTTAATTGGTTGCCGCCGAAGTCCGCGAATTTTTCAAACGAAATCTCTTTGCCGGGATAATTTCCCTGCACGGTCGAATCAAGGCTGAACGTGAAAACCCAACTGGCGTGACGTTTGCCGGTGGCGACAATTTTTTTGCATTTGCCGATAACTTCGAGTTGTTCGTATAAAAAGCCGCCTTTTTCGAGCTCATCAAAAATTCGTTCGTCCGAACGCGGATCTTTTCCCGTGAAAAATTTTTTGGACGGATAACCGAGTCGTAATTGCACTTTTGGATAATCGCCCTCTATTTCGTCCAAATCGAGATAAACGCCATTGAAAGATAAAGAATAAAGATACGACCAGAACGCTCCAGTGTAAATCGCTTCATCATTGACAAAAATTACAAAAGGTTTGCCTCCAAGAGTATCCTTCAACTTTTTCAGCTTATTTGCCCCGGAATAGTTAAAACGAATTTCGTGGGTGTCTTTCAGATAAGTTGAAATATCGCCGATTTCGACCACGGGTTTGCCGAAAGGTTTGAGGTTTTTGAGATCAAGCGAAGCGAGCTGGTCAATTTTTATTCTGGCGGGAAGCAAGTAAATTGAGAATCTTTTTGGATTAGACTGTCCAAAAAACATCTGACAAAAAAATAGAAGTGAAATAAAAGCCCAAAAAAATATTTTCATCAACAACCACCCTTCAAAAATAAATCTGATTGGCTAGATGCTGATGAAAATAAATATGTTGTCTAAACTGAAATAGCGAAAGAAAACCGCAAAAGCCGTTCAAACGCAAAAATTGAACCTGTATTTCAACAAGTGGGCGGCTTTCTGCAGGAAAAAAATCCTGCATCAGAGCCGTATTCTCCGGCACATCTTTAACGATGAAAGATAGCACTGAATAGCGGCATTAGCTTCCCGTTCAATTAGTGTTGGCTCAATTATTGTGTCGTTCGGTCACGAACTTTGCAGTAAAAGTTCCTCCGCCTGATTTAAGATTGTAGCAAATTAAATCGAGAATAGTAAATCGAAAATCGTCAATCGGAAGTTCTTTTAAAGAACTTTTGACGATTGACGATTTTCGATTTGCGACCGTTATTGTTCGGTTTCAAATTCCTGCGGTTTTACTTCTTTATGTTTGAGCACATGATCGAGCATTTCGGTCATTTCGGCGCTCCGGGAAGCTAATTGCGCGTCGTTTTGTTCCTGCTGGTTTTTTAGTTGGTGAAATTCATCGGCAATGTGCAAAGCCGCCAAAATAGCGACTTTCAAAGAATCGACCGTCAAAGTGCCGGAGGAAATCTCGCGCATTTTGCCGTCAACATATTCCGCCAGCCGCATGATGTATTCATTGTCGCCGTCGGAACGAATGTTGTAAGTTTGGTTATAAATCTCAACCCTGATTGATTGTTCGACCACGTCCGTTTTTCCTCTTGTTCCAATCATAATTTTATCTGCCCAATGCCTCAGCCACGTCGGGCTCGATGATAGTAATCGCGTCGAGCATCGCCTCAACCTTTAATTGAATCGCATCACGTTCGGATAATAAATCTTCGATTTTTTCTTCGAGCCGATTTTTTTCGCCCAAAAGACTGCTCACTTCGTGGCGCAGCGAGGAGAGTTCGCGTTCGAGTTTTTCCTTTTCGTCGCGCATCTTTTTGACATTTTCGATTGTCAAATAAATTTTATCTTCAAGATGCGAAAATTTTTCCATACCTGCAAGACCGTTCATTGCTTTCTCCAAGAATTTTGCTGTAATTGCGAATTGATTATGTTTATTTTTGCCAAAAACTTCAAGTTTTTATTGAAGTTTTTTTCATTTAGCCGTCAGTTTTCAATTAATCAGCAATCAGTCAACGGTTTTTCCGAGTGCGGCATTGTTAAAAGTTCAGCATTTCTGACCGCTGACCGCTGATGGCTGATGGCTAGTTTAAAATCTTTGTTTTGCGCCAAATTTTTCTTCTGTCGTTTGTAAAATTTGATTATGAACCGTCTCGACTTCGGATTCAATCAAAGTCCGCTCATCGCTTCGATAAATAAGCCGGATCGTCAGCGAACGTTCGTCGTCCGGGACGCCTTTGCCCTCGTAAACATCGACGAATTCGATTTTCTTCAAAAGCTCAAAGCCTTGCGATTCAATCGTTTGTTTGATCTCGGCAAAAGAAACCAAACGTTTGACGAGAAACGAAACGTCGCGTTCGACCGACGGATAAACCGGCAGCGGGTGATACAAAACCGAGGGCTCTTTTTCAGCCAAAATCGTCTGTAAATCAACTTCGGCGATAAAAACCGGCTGACGGAATTTATAACTTTGAGCTATTTCATCAGTCAATCTGCCGATCGTTCCGACAACTTTGCCGTTCACCGAAATTTCCGCCGCTTGACCATTGCGGAGATGTTTTGCCGACTTTGCGGCAAATTCAAGTTTCGGAGCATTGGCGGCGTCAAAGGCACTTTCGAGCGCGCCTTT
>CADEFG010000656.1 GCA_902826505.1 uncultured Acidobacteriota bacterium | reverse complement strand
ATCCCGCTCGTTACGGTCGTTACCGATCCGTGTTACGGATTTTGGAAAGGTTGGGCATGCAACGACGTTTCGCTCTATCTCGTCGCGAACGAAGATGCGCGCCAGCAGCTGATCGATTACGGGATTTTGCCCGAAAAGATAAAAATTTCAGGGATGCCGGTGCATCCGAAATTCCATGAAGTGGACGAAAAAGTCGCCCAAACGGCACGTCAGGCGTTCGGGTTAAATCCCGACAAATTCACGGTTTTTGTCAACGCCGGCTGGATCGGCGGCGGTAATATTCCGCAGATTTTTAAAGAGCTCGTGCGCGGCGAACTCGATGTTCAAGCGATCTTTCTTGCCGGCAAGAACGAAGAGCTTAAAAAAGAAGCCGAAGAAATCGCCAAAACCGCCAAATTTCCGGTCAAGGTTATCGGCTATTCCGACGAGATCGAGAAAATTATGCAGTCGGCAAACGTGATGACTTCAAAACTCGGCGGTCTGACGACGTTTGAAGCCCTCGCGTGTCGTTTGCCGATCATTGCCGACACGACCACGCCGCCGATGCCGCAGGAAGCCGGAACGGTAAACTTAATCCGAGAAAAAGGCGCGGGAATTCTGCTCGAAAATCCGCGGGATATTGTCGCAACCATTCGAAGTTTAACGAAGGATTCAAAAAAATACGCCAAAATGCGCGCTGCCACAATGAATATGACGATTCCGAATTCGACCAAAATGATCATCGAAGAAATCGCCGCGCTGCTGCCGCCGAAAAAGGAAATCCCGCAGCCGCAAGCCATCGCTGCCTGAAATAAAATCAATTTCAAGACTTGTCAGTTTCCCGCATTTTCATTAACCTTTTTATTTGATTTCAGATTCCTGATTCCCGGTTTTAAATTGGAAATCTATTTTTTGGAATCTTTGAGGAGAAAAAACAATTGACTTTATTACTTGAAGGAAAGCGCGCTTTTATTTCCGGCGGGACGCGCGGAATCGGCGCCGCACTTTGCGAAGTCTTTGCCCGCGAAGGCGCGGACGTCGCTTTTAATTATCATTCGAGCGACTCGCTTGCCGAAGAAGTAAAGAAAAAAATCGAAGCTCACGGACGCCGCGCGCTTTCTTATAAAATTTCCGTCACCGATCGCTACGGCATGAAGCATATTGCGCGTGAGATCAAGGATTCGTGGGGCGCGATCAATGTTTTAGTCAATAACGCGGCGGTTAATAAGCCCGATAATTTTGCGACGACGACCGATAAAAGTTGGGATTGGGTCGTGGATACCAACGTCAACAGTCTTTTTGCCGTCACCAAACCCTTTTACAAACAAATGATCCGCCAAAAGGAAGGCAATATTCTGAATATTACTTCGGTCGGCGCGATTCGCTCGCTTCCGACATCGGTTCATTACGCGACTTCGAAAGCGGCAATGATCGGCTTTACAAAATGTCTTTCGCGCGAAGCCGCTAATTTCGGCATTACCGTCAATGCGATCGCCGCCGGAATTTTCGATACCGATCTCGGACAAACTCTGCCGGCGAGACTTTTGCAGATGCACGATTTTTGGGTTTCGAAAGGCAGACTCGGAAAACCTTCGGAACTTGCCGAATTTGCCGCATTTATGACCAGCGACCGCAACAGTTTTATGAACGGTGAAATCATCATCGTCGATGGCGGTGCGGTTACCTAAACCGTTCAAAACTTACATATTTAGAGGTAGGTTTTCCCCGCCGTTCTGATTTTTGAATGTCTCCAATTGAAAATGAAATTCAATTCTAACTCTTTGCAATTCAATAATTTAAATTGACTTTGACCGTTTTATTTTGTAGTCTTTCGGTAACAAATTTTTTGCGAAAGGAGAATGAAAATGGCAAGAGCAGAACTAATTGAAAATTTAAATAGGGCGTTGAGCCTTGAACTTGCGGGTGTGATTCAATATTCGCAACACAGCTATTTGGTGACGGGAACCGACCGCGAGGTTTTTAAAGAATTTTTCCGCGACCAAGCCGGAGAAGCGCAAGACCATGCTGAAACACTCGGCGATAAAATTGTCGCGCTCGGCGGCGTGCCGACGGTTGAACCGTCAATGATTCGCCAATCAACCGATCTCAAGGAAATGCTCAAACAGGATCTGGAACTCGAACGCGAGGCGATCGCGGTTTATATGGCGGCTTGGGCATCGTGCGACGACAACGACTTGCCGCAAAAATTCTGGCTTGAAGGACAAATTGCCGACGAGCAAATGCATATCGAGGAACTCGAAAAACTGACCTCCGAAAGACAGGCGAGGGTAAATTCGGAAAAAATCATTCTGCGCGAAGTAAGCTAAATCGTTTAGAGAATAAAAGATAAACGGCAAGCGATCAATCTTGATCGCTTGCCGTTTTAGCTTTGTCGTCAAAAAATTACGAAACCGCCGGAAACTGTAAAACCTTTGCCGTTAAATTTTCGATTTCTTCCTGATTTTCGGTTTTTTGGCGGATCAGTTTGATGCGCGCCGCCGAAATCACGCGGTGCAGATCGTCCAGCATTTCTGCGTCGAGCGACATCGTTTTTTGACCGCACCAACCTAAGTCTTCCGTCCAGGTCGAGAGTTTGATAATTGCCTGGCGGTCTTCTAAAGAAACCTCAACTTTCTTTTCGTCTGAAAAAATCGGTAAAAATTTTACTGCCGTATTGGTCTGCATATTATTTTTAGTAAAAAGAAATTGAAAATCAATTTCAATAAGGATTATGACGAAAAAAATTATCAGCGTCAAGTTTCCGTGTAAAAATTTAAAGCATATTTTTCGGTTTTTTATTTCATCGCTGCGGGCAAACCGGTTTCAAATTCCAGCCGGTAATTACCGTTCGGGTGCCAAAAATTGAGACGAAAAGCGTGCAGACAAAGCCGCGAAAACGGGCGTCCGCCGTATTTTACGTCGCCGAGAATGGGATGTCCGAGATGCGCCAGATGAATCCGCAATTGATTGGTTCTGCCGGTCACGGGTTCGAGCTCGAGCAAGGTTCGATCGGCAAATCTTTTCGTCACCCAAAAGTTTGTACGGGCAGGTTTGCCGTCCGTCTTGATGTTCCAAAAACGGCTTTCTTCATAGCGTCCGATTGGTGCATCAATCGTTCCCGAATCGGGTTGGATGGTTCCTTCCACGAGCGCGAAATATCTTTTTTCAACCAGTTTACGCTGAAAATGACTACACAAAATTCGGTGCGCACGCGCCGTTTTAGCAATCACGATCAAACCCGAAGTATCTTTATCAAGACGATGAACAAGTCCGGCACGTCTG
>CADEFG010000655.1 GCA_902826505.1 uncultured Acidobacteriota bacterium | reverse complement strand
TCGTTACTTTCGGCGGCGCCTTGGCAAAAGCCAACGTTCCGTTATTAAGCGTCGGTTCAGGTTACACGGACGGCGGAAGTCCGGTTGCGGCGAGCGTCGTGCAGACGACTGCCGGCGGCAACAAATATCACGCCGCGACTCGCTCGACAGATGACCAGCTCGCGAAAACCTCGATGGGCTGCGGCTGGGAAAACAACACGGACAACGCGAAGAAATATTTTAACCTGGTTGTCGAATCGATCACGATCAATCTCAATCGCCGCAAGCTCGTGACGGTCGAAGTTGTTCTTTTGGGCAGATTCACGCCGTCGGAAATGGCTGCATTTAGCGAACCCGACTGCGAAAATCTTCCGGGCTTAAAAGGCGCGGAATGTAAGATCAAGGTCAATTCGAATTATCTGATCGAAGAATTCTGGCAGTCGGTGATCACCTTGAATAACACCGTGCCGACCGGCGACGACGCGTTTCCGTTTTCGGGAATCGAAGTTGCGAATTTCGAGCGCGGCGATAAACCGACCTATCCGATCACCATGCAGATCCTTGGCAGCGGGCGCGACACTATCGGCGCACTCATCGAAGACGAAACGAAAGTCGGAATCGAATTTCTCATGGGCAATCCGGGCAATCGGGCGAGCCTTATCTTTCCGAACGTGCTGATGAAGTTCAATTCAACTCCTTCGGTTTATGTCGGCGATAAAAACCGCTCGGCGCACAATATTGACGCCAATCCCCACAAGGACGCAACCCTGCTTTCGCCGCTCCGGGCTGAAGCGTATTTGGATCAAACCGAACAATTCTTATCAACCTAAATTTCAAGGAGAATTCATTTAATGTTTTCAGAAACAATCGAAGTTTCAGTAACCTACGGCAAAAAACTCACATTCTTTCTGCGGATGATCGGCATCACCGAGGAAAACGCTCTGCGTCAGCGAGCATTCGGGCTTTCCGACGAAGAAAAAGCCGAAAAGGAATATCAGACCAATGTCGATATTTTGGCAGAACTTTCAACCAAACTGCCTGACGGAATGTTTGAAGACGGCGTGATTCCAAAAGGTCCGACCGATGCGGTAATCCGCACATTCTTTTCCGATCGGAATGTCGTAAAGGAACGGATCGCGTTTTACGGCGTGCGCGGGTATTTCGTCCGGCTTCAGCCCGAAGAAAGTTTTTTATAGCTTTTGGGGAATGCTGCCGGGCATTCCTTGATTTTTCCATTTATCAATCGGAACTTCCGCCGGAACATCTCGATTGCGGTTTTTGCGGCGATTGCCAAAACGATCGCAAAGTCTTTGAAGATTCGCTTTCGCAAACGCTCACCGAAAAACTCGGCGAAACAGCGAAAAAATTCGGCATAAATAATCTTCTCCGGACAGTCGTGGATATTTCGGAGATCGAAAACACCAGCCCGACGACGTGGTCGATCACCACCGATTACCTCGTCAAAATCCTCAAATCCGAACGCAACCGCCGTGAACGCATCGAAAGATGGAACAATCGCACTCGCGAAAACAAATGACGACTTTTACCGGGAAAGAAGCTGCACGCGCAAACGCCCGTTTGGAACGCTCTTTTATGCTGAATCTTTTCTGGCTTTTTTGCTGTTTAACGGGCAAGGCGAAGGTTTGGAAGTCTATGCTTGTAAATTTTGTCCGGAATTTCATTTAGGACATTCTAAAATCGCGCACCAGTGCGGCTTGAATAAACCGAACCCGAACGCTATTAATTTTTAATTCATAATAATTGAGGCTTGAACGAGCCTCTTTTTCTTATGGATTCTTTACAAGTCGAGTTAGAAATTTCCGATTCAAAAGCCGAAGTTGTTATTGGTAAAAACAAACAGCGTCTGCAGGACTTCGTGCGCGATGTCGAAAAAACTCAACCGCAAATAAAATTCAATATTCCAAATCAAAATTATATTGATCTGGAAAAATTGGAAAAACGCGCGCTCGAAACCCGAAAATCATTTGAAAATATCGCAAAACAAAGACTCGATTCCGGGCAAATCAACGGTTTAACGAAAGACATTGTTAGAGCATCGGAAAGAAGCAAACAGCTTGAAAACGATATTTCCTCAATTAAAAAGGAATTATTAAATCCGAATAGAAAATCGTCGATCGCCTTTTTAACCGAAGAGCTGCGAGCGGCGGAAAAAGAAGCCGATTCTTTAAACCGAAAGCTGTCCGCTTTGCCCTCCTCGAACCTTGAGACAGCCGCCGGCGGCGCTAAAAGCAAAACCAAGAACGGACGGCGCCGGGTAACTGATTTTGAACTGACATTTCTCGAACTCACGGATGATATTGCGCCGTCGGGATTCAATCGCCCGTTTAATACTGCGGCGAAGGAGATGTTTGCGGTCAACGCCGCGAGCGTCGCGACGCTCGCCACTTTCGGCGCGATCGCCGCCGTCGGTTACGGTATCGTCAAGATCACGGAAACTATCAAGGAAAACGCGAAACGGCGGTTAGGTTACGAAGAAGAGATCGCCAGCGCAATGAATAAACAAATTCTTGCGGGAAAAGAGGTCGCCGAAAATTTTCAAAAGCAGCGGCAGTTCGCGGAACAGGACCGGGCTTTTATGCGCTCATTGTCGAACGGTTCGATCGAAGAACTTCGAAACCAGAGAACCAATCTCGAAACGCTACAAAAACTGACTCCGGCGTCTGTTCTGAGCGGGAAAGCTTACGATAAAGACCGTAAACCTATTGCGAACGAAGATTATCAAAGAATTTCAGGGCAAATACAAAGTCTCGATGCGCAGCTTGACGCTCTCAGCCAAAAGAAAATTTCAGATCAAAACAGCACTTTCGATCAAAATTGGGAAAACTTCAAAAAGCGTCAGGAATCCGAATTAAAATTCGAAGAAGACCGGCGAAAGGCTCAGGAAAAAGCGGCGCAGGCATTCGCAAAATCGGTTGAAGAGGGAAAAAAACGAGTCGAAGATTTAGGTAAAACATATAATTCGGTTTTTGATAATCTCAATGCCAAAACCAACAATCAAAATCCTTTCGTGACGCTTTTCAGCGAAGCCGATAAATCCTTAAAATCTTTGCGCGAAAACACGCGCGGTCTCTCCGGAGAACTGATTTCGACCTTCGAGCGGATGGAGCAAAAGGCAAGCTCCCTGAAACTCTTTGAAACGCGCCTTAATAACGATCTGGACGTGTTCGACCTCAGAGAGCGTGCCTACCAATTAAGAAATCCGAAAAAAACCGACACGCCTTCAGCGTTCTCGAAACAGTTCGACGATTTTTTCAAAGGTTTTTT
>CADEFG010000654.1 GCA_902826505.1 uncultured Acidobacteriota bacterium | reverse complement strand
CCGAGACCATCGCATCATAACCGGGCGTACTGCTCGGGCGATTCCCGATATACGTCGGTAAACCGCTTTGCTGGCGTTGCTCATCGTCCTGAGCAAAGATGTTAAAACCCGAGCAAAATAGAATGACCGAAAAAAAACAGAAACGTAAAGATATTTTCATTGAAACTTCTCCTTTTCATAAAGCGAATGGTTAATAGTTAAATAAACCAAGAAAGGAGCGGTGTCAAGGTTTAGACAAACGATTATTGCGGGGCGAAAGAATCATTGCCCGTTGTTTGGACCAAATGGCGGGGGTCGTTGACGGCGAGCACGCGGATATTATTTCGTCCGCGAATCTCGAAGCGATTGATGCCGCAGTTTGAAGTGACCAGCCACGGCGTTTGTTTCGTGTAGCGGTTGATCGCGCCGATCAGGTGCAGGGTCAAAAAACAGATCGCGCCGGTGTGCGAGTAAATGACGACTCTTTCGCCGTGATGAATCCGCAGAATATCTCTTAATTCGCCGGTCGCCCGCCGCAGCAAATGGCGATAGCTTTCGCCTTTCGTAATGACGTGTTGAATATTGCGGTTGACGAGCGCGTAATAATCTTTCGGAAAAGCCTCTTTCGATTCGTCAAACGTCAGACCTTCCAAAACTCCGACGTGGCGTTCCCGAAACGCGGAAGTTTTGACGATCGGCAGGTCGAGCAATTTGGCGAGCGGTTCGGCGGTCTGGACGGCGCGCAGCAGATCGCTCGTGTAGATCGCGTCGATTCTTTCTTTGGCAAGGGTTTGCGCGGTTAGTTTTGCCTGCTGGTTGCCGAGCTCGGACAAAGGCGTCGGCGAGTGTCCGCCGAAACGCCCTTCGGCATTTCCGGCGGATTGTCCGTGTCTGACAAGATAAAGTTTGGTAACGGGCATTTGATCGAGTTTATAGAGTTTAGAGTTTGGCGAGTTGAGAGTCAAATTAAACTTTCGAGTCAACTCCCAACTCTCTCGCAACTCTCGCAACTTTCCAAACTCTTTGAACCGTTAGACGGTGACGGCTTCGGCTTTTAATTTTTCGGTTTGATAATGCGTTGTCAAAGCGTTGATAAATTCGTCCAATGCGCCTTCCATCACGAGATCAAGCTGATAAACCGTCAAACCGATGCGATGATCGGAAACGCGATTTTCCTTAAAATTATAGGTGCGGATCTTTTCGGAACGATCGCCGCTGCCGACCTGCGATTTGCGCTCGGCGGATTGCAGGTCGTGCTGTTTTTGCTCTTCGAGTTCCTGAAGCCGCGCCCGCAGCACGCGCATCGCTTTTTCGCGGTTTTTGATCTGCGATTTTTCGTCCTGCATCGAAACGACGACGCCGGTCGGAAGATGCGTCAAACGGACGGCGGAATAAGTCGTGTTGACCGATTGACCGCCCGGACCCGACGAGCAAAACGTATCGATCCGCAGATCGTTTTGATTGATCTGGACGTCAACTTCTTCGGCTTCGGGCAAAACGGCGACGGTAATTGCCGAGGTGTGAATTCGTCCGGCGGTTTCGGTCGCCGGTACGCGCTGAACGCGGTGGACGCCCGATTCATACCGCATTTTCGAATAAACCTTGTCGCCTTCGATGACGACCGACGCTTCTTTGATGCCGCCGACGCCGGTATCGGAAACGTCGAGCGTTTCAAATTTCCAGCCTTGTCGTTCGGCATAACGCGCGTACATCCGCAAAACTTCCGCCGCGAAAAGCGTCGCTTCATCGCCGCCCGTCCCGGCGCGAATTTCGATGATCACGTTCTTTTCGTCGTTCGGATCTTTCGGAATCAGTAAAAACTTCAGCTCTTCTTCGGCTTTCGGGAGTTTTTCCTCGATTTCGGCGATTTCCATCTGTGCCATTTCCGACATTTCCGCGTCGTCCGAGAGTTCGAGAATTTCTTTCGCGCCGGCGAGCGCCTCGTTCATCTTTTTGACCTCGCGATATTTCTCGACGATTTCTTCCAAAGAGCGATGCTGTTTCATCGTTTTGGCATAGGTCTTCATATCCGACATAATTTCGGGCGATGAAATCTGCGCGGTCAAATCTTCGTAATTTTTTTCGATCTGGGCAAGTTTTTCCAACATATTTTTAGTTTTTAATTTTTAGCATTTGGTTTTTAGTTTTGGTTTTGAAAAGCGACAAATGTAAAAACAAACTAACCGACCGCCGCCGACGGCTGATAGTTGGCGGCTTCGGTCGGCTCTAATTTCAAAGATTCTTTGAGCGAAACGATCGCGACTTCCAATTGATCGTCGTCGGGTTCCTGCGTCGTGATATTTTGCAGCCAAAGACCGGGCAGCGTCATAAACTTAAAGATCGCGCCCGATTCTTTTTTCGCCGCATAACGGATCACTTCATACGAAAGTCCGGCGACGAGCGGCATCAGCGCGATCCGGACGATCAGATTCAGCCACAATGCTTCAAAGTTGATGACCGAAAACAAAACGATCGCGACGAGCATCACGACCATCAAGAACGACGTGCCGCAGCGCGGATGCTGACGCCGCATCGGACGCGCATTTTCGACCGTCAAGTCAAGCCCTTTTTCCCAATTAAAGACGGTTTTATGTTCCGCGCCGTGATATTGAAAAACGCGGTGAATGTCCTTGAGGCGCGACATCGTGAAAATCATCAATATGAAAAACGCCATCCGGATCAAACCGTCAATCAAATTAAACGAAACCCAACCGCCGAATGACGGAAGCTTGATTTTCCAAACATACGCCATGGCGCTCTGCCACCAGGACGCATCGGCGGCAATTTCCGGCGCGGCAGCCCAGCCGAGCGCGATAAACAAAATATTCGTCAAAACGAGCGGCGCGACGACAAAAAGCAAAATATTAAACCCGAGCGCGAAAATTATCGAACCGACCGCCCCCGCCGCTTGCGCCTTGTCCTTTTTGACGGGCTTTTCGGGCATAATGACCTTGACCGGCGCTTTCGTGAAATTTTCGTCCAGAGTGCCTTCGACCAAAACGGCTTCGGTCTGCAATTCCTTTGCCCGTGCTTTTTCCGCTTCTTCGGCTTCGATATCTTCGTGAGCGACCGACGCCGAGAAATTCAACGCTTTGATCCCGAGCGCCATTGATTGGATAAGCGTTGCCCCGCCGCGCAAAACCGGCAAATTGAGCCACTTATGCGTGTCGCTCCAGCGCGGCAGACTTTCCGCCGTCGTGACGATCGAACCGTCCTGTTTGCGGCAGGCGATCGCATAAGCCGAGGGAGTCCGCATCATGACGCCTTCCATGACGGCTTGACCGCCGACG
>CADEFG010000653.1 GCA_902826505.1 uncultured Acidobacteriota bacterium | reverse complement strand
ATATCTAACGAATGTCGGCAGTTCGACCGGAATTTGATAATTGCGAAGCCGGGCGGTGTTCAATGCTTCAGCCGGATCAATGTTGTAAGTGATGACTAAGGAAGCGGCAAATTTCAATCCTTCATCCTGCATTAGATCGGCGATCCGTTTACCCTTGTCGGCGCGTGCCTTGCGTTTCGGTCGCAGGTCTTTGGTGATCGAATAGATACGGTCTTTGGAAACGCCATACAGAGAAGCCAGACGTTCAGCCTCGGCACTAATTTGATTGGCATTAGTGCAGCGTCCGATCGCTTCCCTGATTTCAGCTATGGCAATGTTCCCTAACTTTTTATTCATTGACATCGTGGGTAGTCCTTTTAGAATTTCGGGTAAAAAAAGCGAATCGAAACCGGGCTGGAATTTCGATTCGCTTTCGGGTTATGCCGCTTTGGGTAATTCCAATCCGGCAATGTTACGGCTGTTCAGCATTTGACGATACATATTGGCAAGCTGTGATTTTTCAATATCGTTGAGATCGAGCGTGGATCGTTTGCCGGTGCCGAAAACATTTTCGATAAAACTCTGATAATCGGACTTATCTTTGCCTTTGATATGTCCCCATTCGGCGGCGAGCGCGTGAATTTCTCGACCGATCTTCGACAAAGTTTCTTCGTCCGCTGCGCCGCTGACGATTTCACCGGTCTGCAAAAACTGCTTGTGAGCTTTCAGCAGATTGACACCGGCTGAACGGATGCCGCGCCGCAAGGCTCTGGCGAGCGCGACGTTCTGCGCCTGGATAAAGTTCTCGATCTTTCCGCCGTCCGGCATCACTTCGCCGAGCTGCGCCGAACCGAGATCCGATGCGGTGCGACCATCGGCGAGCGTGACCGTGCATTTGGCGGTCACAATGCCGAGCGTTTCGTTGCGTTCGGCGATCCAGGGATCGGTGTCCTGCAAATCCGTCAGGCGAAGCCGCAGAACATTGAGAGCTTCATAATCGAAGATCGGCTCGGTTGAATTGCCGTCAAAACTGATTTGTTCTTCCGACAGGTTGTAAGTTGCGACGAACTCGGCGACGAGTTCGGATTGTTCTTTACTTAGAATTTTTTTCGACATTTTTTTCTCCTTAAAATAATTACTCCATCAAATCAGCCAGTTCATCGTCCTCCATTGAGGCGACGACAGCGGCAAGTTTGTCATCTTCGGAAGTGGTTTCCGACATCTTCTTCATCCGTTTGGCGACGTGGTTTTCGATCTCGGTTTCGTTCATTTCGCCAAGATCTTTGTAGGAATAAGCCTTTTCGAGACGCGCAAAAGCGGCGCGGATCGTGTTGAGATAAAGGCTCGATTCTTGCATTTTCTGCACGTCGGGGAATGTTTTTGCAAATTCTGCAAAAGTATCCAGTGCGGTCGTGATCGTCATCATCAATTGATAACTCGAAGTTGCGCCCGGACGATTTTTCGCGTCGTCAAGTTTTTTCTTGAGGTCTTCGACCTGTTTTTCCCCGCGCTCGATCTGGACTTTCTGTTTTGTCGCTTTGACGTTTAGCGATGCGGCTTGGTCAGCCAGTGCCGAAAGGGTTTGAAGCAGCCGGGTGCGGTCGGTGAGTTCGATCTCTGCAACTTCTTCTTCGAGGTCTTCGCCCGTGACGATGATGACCGTGCCGTTTTTTTCGTCAATCTGGACGTGTCCCGCGCCGAGCAGACGGCGTTGTTTGTGAGAAAGTTTGAGAGTATTCATCAGATCGAAAACCTGATCGCCTTCTTGAAGCAATAACTTTTCGCGGTCGTAAAACTGGCGGTAAGTCATTGGCGAATATTCAGACTCGTTCAGGAAATCATCAAAACGTGTGAATCCAAGCGATTCAAAAACCTTGTCATCGCGTATTTTCTGAAGACCGCGCATTGTCTGCGCCGAAAGAGTTTGTGCGATATGATTGACCGCATTAACTGCGCCGATTAAAATCAATGCCCGATCTTTTTTATTTTCTTTAGCAACCATCGTCGTATTTGTGTTGATGTTTGCCTCGATAATCTGACGGTTCTCTTCAAATTTTGTTATTTTTTTTGTCATAAAGTTTTCCTATCTTTGTGAATTTTCGATCAGAATTTCATGGGATCGGTTTGAAAACCGTAAGATCTTTGCGCCGAGCATCCATTCGTTTTTCTCGTTACCGATGACCCAGCCGAGAAGTTGAAGAGTCAGCAAAATGCGCCGCGCTTTATCCCAGGTCAAAGCCTTATCAATTTCAATGATCGTGCCGACGCGCTCGCAAATCGTGTTGATCGAAACCGGCTCGAAATTCGCGCCTTCGAGAGCTTCGAGAATCTTGATCGTCTGGATTGCGTTTTCATTGGCGTATTTTTTCGGACTGCGTTTATTCGTTTTCATCATGGTAAAAATCCTCGTCGTGGAGCTTCATCAAAAACTGCAAAAAAATAATTCCTAAGACCAAAAGGACAACGATTTCACAACTCATCGGCAGCCTCCGCTTTAATGTCGTTATAAAATTCGAGTTCAAGCTGCTCGGCAAAGACCGGAAAGTTGTGTTTGGCAACGCGGTGAATTGTCGTGAGTTGGGTGATCGGCGCGGATTTAACGCGGTCGATCCAAGCCTTGAAATCCGCCAGATCGGTGATTATCCAGTAACCGGACGGATCACATTTGCGGCTTCCGACCGGCAAGAGCCAGATCGCCCGGAGTTCTTCGACCATCGAATGAAATTTGCGGAGTTTATTCGCTTCGGTGAAATTGGTATCGGCAAAAAACAACTCGAATAAAGAAGTGCGCGAACATGGCTTGCGGCTCGTGTAATTGGTCAACACCCGCGCCAGATCGAAGGCTTGCGAATTGATCCAAAGTTTTTTATCGAATAAACGATTGGTTGCCCGGCGCAGGATCAGCGAAGCGTTGTTCGGCTCATTGTGCCGTTCGCGCATCTGGACACGCGGACAAACGGCAACTTGGTTTTTCGGTGTCAGCCAGATGCCCGTATCGAAACAACGCTGGCAAGCGGCTTGCGGCACAACCGAGGCGAAGAGAAAAGGCTGTTCAGTGGACATATTCAACATTACTTTTTTCCTCCTTTTCAAGTGTTTCCAATTTATTGACGGCATTGTCGAAGTCATCTTTTTCGAGCTTCAGCTTGACCGCCGCGTCATCGGTTAAGAGACATTTCGGGCAAATCTGATAGATCGCGCCGTCGTGCCAGTGATGCCAGCCGACCTGAACAACTAAATCCTCATCGTTCTGGACGACGTTGATCGTGTCTTTGCAGATGTCGCATTGAATGAC
>CADEFG010000652.1 GCA_902826505.1 uncultured Acidobacteriota bacterium | reverse complement strand
AGCCAACATTGGCGCCGATGAAATTATCGAAACGCGCGCACCCGCTTTTTATTTCACTTCGGCTGGCGGAATCGATGAGCGCGTTGAATCGTGTTTGGTAAAAATTGCGCCCTTCGATAAACCGCCGCAACCGATCGAAAACTACACGAAATTCAGCAGCGCCGGCGTCGTCCGCGAACTCGACGCGCTTCAGGTTTTGCGCGCTTCACACGTCGGCGGAATGTTCGATGCGCGGCTGGAGATCAATATTTACAGGCTTTTGCGTTCATTAAACCGTTCGGCAAGCGCCTGGATCGGCGCGAATATTTCACCAAAGATTCAGCCGTTTTCGGGCAAATTTGAAACTGATTTTGAAGTCGAACGGCGCGAAGCGTTTGAAGAGATCGAATTCGCTTCAAATAATTTCCTCAAACTTTGCACAAGCGAATTCGTCGAAACCGATTCGTCGAATAACGAAATCGCCAGAACGGAATTTGAATACGTCGTCCCGAAAAATTTGAGCAAAAACACGGTCGCGGCAATTCCGTTCGTCAAAACCGAAACCGCGCTTTTGGTCGGCATCGAACTGCGCGATCTGCCCGCGCCGCAGAGATTTTCGGGCAGTTCGCAAATCGCTTGCGTTCCGGCGTGGCGGCTGCCGCTCACGATTGAACATAAATTCGATCTCGAACCTTTTGTTCGCGAAAAATTCCCGAAGGATTTTCGCGTCGAAATAAATCGAACCTGGGAACTCGGCGGCAGTTATTTTACATCGGCGGGAATCACGCCCGAGATCGTTTACCCGCTGGCGGTCGAATTGGACGCCGCAAGTTTGGGCGAAACGGATTTGAAGTTTTTTCGTCTGACGCGCTTGCTTGCCGATTCCGATCAGATTCAAGACGCGCATCTTTTGATCTTGCTCAACCGTTTGGCGCACGCGCTGGGATTTTTGTCGGCAAATTGAGACGAATTTTCTCAGACAATTTCACGATCGAAGAAATTGCCGAAATTTTAAAATTTCACCGGTGAATATTTCAGATCAAACGTCGTTTGAGGGCTTCGGCAACAGATTCGAGACGGTTTTTGGTGCGGAGTTTTTTATTGATATGGCTGATGTGATTGCGCAGCGTCGGCAGGCTGATCTGAAGCTCGGCGGTCACTTGGTTGGTATTTTTGCCCGCCGCCAAAAGACGTAGGATATTGGTTTCCTGCGCGGTGAGCGGAGAAACCGGCGGCAAAGCCTCCGATTCGTGCGTGCCATTGACGAGTTCTCTGGCGATTTTCAACATTTTACCCGCCAGTTCTTCCGCTTTTTTTCGTTCGCTGATGTCGCGCATAAAATGAACAACGAGCTGCCGCCGGGTTCGTTCGTTGACGGCGGAAAGCAGCGAAACATTAACCCAAATGCTTTGACCGGCGCAGGTTTTGACCTTCATATCGAAATTTGAAATTTCCCGCCCTTTTCGCACGCATTCGAGAACATCGCACGCTTCGCGGCAAACCGATCGGTCGGTGACAAGACTGCCGTGAACGATCTCCGCACACGACTTTCCGACCACTTCCTGCACCGCATAGCCGAAAAGCCTTTCCGCCGCTTTGTTCCAGATTTGAATATCGCCCAGCAGATCAACGGCAAAAGCCGCATCGGTCGTTCCTTCCAAAAGTTTTGCTAATTGTCGTTCGAACATATTTCTTCACAAACGTCACACAAATTATCACAAATGTCCTATTGTTTTCATTCGATCGTTCGTGTCAGATTGGTATCTAAAAGCACAGTGCTTGTTTTGTCCTTAAAAAGACGAAACGATTGTTTACCCCGAGTCATTCAAAAAATCCCCTGAGAAAATATCCCCCGAATAAGGAGACTTAAGATAATGAACAAGATTATGAACTCAAAGATGAAACAGATCATCGCCAACGGATTTTTTTTGGTATTTTGTGTCATCGGTTCGGCAACCGCCGCTTTTATGGCACCGGCGCTTCCCGTATTGTGGACTGCCGGCGGACTTTCGGCGGGTAATGACAGCGCGGGACAAGCCGCCCGAATGGCGGTTGACACTGCGGGCAATGTCGCCATCGTCTCGGGACCGGCGCTGGCGCGCGGATTGGGCGTGACGTCCTACACGTCAGCGGGCGTATTGCGCTGGCAGAAAGTCGTCAATCCCGTTTCGGGAACATTTGCGGGTGTTTGGATCGAAGCCGCACCAAACGGCGATTTTGTCGCGGTCGGTGCCAACGTAAGCTCGAGCGGCAACCTGTTCGGCGTGACCATTGTCCGCTACGCTTCCGACGGAACTTTGCTTTGGCGGATCGATTCGACTGAATTAATCCTCGCATTCGGACGGCTCGTGGTTGATTCCCAGGGAAATGCCTATCTTTCGCAAAACTCTACGTTGTCTAAATATAGTCCCGCCGGAACCGTTCTTTGGTCAACGACTATCTCAACTTTCGGCACCGGCGCGGCGATCAGCCCGGACGGTGCCGATCTGATCCTGACGGGCGCCTCCGGCGGCAACTGGCGAACACAGGCATTCGACACCGCGACGGGGATCAGCCGTTGGCTGGTCGTCGCGCCGGAAGGAATTTCCGCGACTGATTTAATAATTGATAACGGGCGCGTCTTTGTGACCGGACAAGGCTATACCGGCGCAGGAACTCCACAATTAACATATTTTCTGACCGTCGTGGCGTATGATCAGGCAACCGGCGCACGTTTGTGGCGGACGGATAAAAAGCCGGCTGACGGCACGGGTGCCGCCGGTCTTTTGATGGCAAAAGCGCCCGACGGAAGTATCGTTGTCACCGGACAAGCCGTGCGCGGTTTTCTCGATTGGTACACGGTCGCATTTGAAACCGACGGAACGGTTCGGTGGGAAGCGGTGCGCGACGGCAGACTCAATACGGACGAGATTCCGCGCAGCGTGATCGTGCTCGCAAACGGCACGACGGTCGCAACCGGCACGGGCGGACCGGCGCTTCCCGGCGGATTTATTCAGGGCATCACCGCCGGATACAGCGCCAATGGAACGCTCTTGTGGGAAGGCTTCTCCAGACTGGCAACGACCTGGGTCAGAGCATTGCCAGGCGGCGGTGTTTGTTCGGTCGGCGGCTATGACGCGCTGATCACCTGTTTCGACGTTCCGGGCGGACTTCCCCCGACCGAGCCAGTTGCCAATTTTCCGGCAACGGCGACGACCGGCACAGCTCCCGCCACAGCCTAGGTTACCGTCAGCGCTGCGAACGGACCAAACCCGCGGGCCGCGCGAACATGGGCCTTCAGAGCCTGCAACGCAACCAGCTGCG
>CADEFG010000651.1 GCA_902826505.1 uncultured Acidobacteriota bacterium | reverse complement strand
ATCATCAGTTTTTAAAATCCTTGGATATTTACTTTTCGGCGATTGAATTTAATCTTATATTTCCGAATAAACCCGAAGAAATCGGCTGAATTTTATCCATATCCTGTGCCTGAAACCGCTCGGTGTAGCGTAAATTCAGCAATTTATAGTCGGGCAATTTTCGTCCTGCCATATAATTTAACGCCGTGTTTGCTACGACTATGCGAATTTTGTTTTCACCTTTTTGTAAAAAGGAAGTAACGTCGAGCCGATAGGGCGGACACCAGAGCGAACCGGCTTTTCGGTCATTTATGTAAATTATTGCCGCTTCACGAATCGGCGCTTCGAACCACGTTTTCATTCCGTTTCGGGTTGACTGAACTTCCAGAGCCTTCCCGTCGCCGAAATCCAATTGCATGGAATTTTCCTTTTTTAACAAACTTTCCGGAACGATGATCGATTTTTCGTAAATCGCCGTGCCGGAAAAAAAGCGGGTCGCATCGTCGTCCGTCCAGGAACGAAACTGATTCATCATAATTGGGGTGTTCTTTCCGATCGTCACTTTCCAATCCGCGCTGAGATCGGTAGTTGAAAGGATTTTCCCTGCGCTCTGCGGCACCGCGACCGGCTTTTTATTTTTTGCGAAAGTTATCACGTGCGATTGATACGGCTCAAAATCGAGCGCGATGACGGTCGAATCGTTGGTCTGCGATTTTATGCTGGCAAGCGAGTTTTGCCCGTTCATCGCGTTCCAAATTTCGGGCTGTGGCGCGGCGGCGCGAAAGGCGATTTCCGCACTTTTCTTTTCATTCGAAGTATTTGCCACAAAATAGATTTCCGCGTCGGCGGTCGAACGATGGACGAAACCGAAATCTTTGCCCGATGGCGCAATTCCGGCGTCGGGCGGAAGCAAAGTTTTTAGAACAGTGCCGACTTCTTCATCGGTTTGAACAAATCTCACTTTCGGATTTGTGCCGTCGAAAAGTCTGGCGACGATCGATTTAACTTCCGTTTGCTCGGCGGCGGTTGCTTTCAAACCGGGCGCGATTTCCGGTTTTCGCCGGGTGGCGATCAAAATTCCGCCGTTTTTGACAAATTCATCAAGCTTTCGCAAAGACTCGAGCGGAATTCGTTCGATGCCCGGCAAAATCACGACGCGATGACGGCTCGCGCCTAAAACTAAATTATCTTTTTCGATCTTGCCGATCTTATTTAAAATTCCGTCATCAAAAAAGTCCAGATTATAACCGCTTTCAAAAAGCGCGGGCATCAATTTGTCGCCGACCAGTTCGCGTTCAACGTCGATCAGATGAACTTTCCCGGCGGTAAAATGCGCGTAGGCGTCCGCGTTCGGCAGATAAAGCGCGACATCGTTCGACGGTTTTCCCTGCCGCATCAGCCAGCTCATCCGCTGCAGATATTTTGACAGATCGGGCATCACGATCCACCACGGATTTTGTTCGGAATACGCTCCGGCGGCGTAAAATCGCCAGCCCGGATATTCGACCTGCGGCGGCGTGTAGCCCCAGCCGTGACCGATCAGTTGATTGATTCCCTGCAAAAAATGAATGTCGGCTTCGGCTTTCAGATCGAGCGGCGTCGCCCGGAAAACCGGCGAATGAAGCCATGTCCAGGTTTCCGACGAAGTTATGTTGCGCCCGTAAATATGATTTGCCGACGAAGCCCAACGCGCCGCCCGGACGACTTTCCACTGCGCGCCTTCGCCGTCGGAAATATCCGCCCATTGATTCGACGAAATCGCCGCCGGCGGAATTCCGTAGCCTTGAATCCGGAATTTTGTGTTGTTCGCTTTTGCCCAATTCTGCATCGGAATCATAAAGCGCTCGTTAAAAAGTTCGGTGATCGTCCGCCCCCAATCGTAACGAATCTCGGCGGTTTGTTTGCCCGTATCAAATGCCAGTGCCGGCAACAACGGTTTTAGATCGTAGCCGCGCCGTTTTTGAAATTCCGCCAAAAAATCGTCCGTCCAATCCTGGTTGTAAACTTCCAGACTGTCGCAGAAAAATGAATACGGCACATTGTTTTTTGCAAACGCGCTGTAGAGCCGGTCGCCCGTATTTTTCAGATAATTATCGACCGAAGGTTTATCCAAATGATTCAACACATAACCTTCGGCGCCGACCGACGGACGTTTGACCTGCATTCCCGATTTGCCGCCGATAAAAAACAAAACTTCCGAACCGGTTTCGGCATTCGGCGAAATATAAACATTTTCGTCACGAATCTCGGTCAGTTCCTTCAAACTATTTTCTTCAACCGAATTTCCGTTTATTTTGGCAAGAAAAATGCCTAAAAGTTTTTCCGCATAAATCATCGAAGGAAGCGGCACCCGTTTGGTATTCGCGTCAATTTTGACTCGTTCGACACGCAGCTGTCCGGCGGCTTCGCTGATCGGCGTTTTCGCGCCGCCGAACGACCAGCCGCTGCCCAATGTCAAATCCATCCGCATTCCGAGCTCTTTTGTTTTATCGCCCGTAAAACGAAGCATTTCGAGAAATTCATCCGACAGATACGGCAAATTTTTGATGCCGTTTTTTTCGTCGTCAGGAAGCAAAGGATAGACCGGCTGAACTTCGACGCCGCCGATTCCGCCTTCTTTCATCACGCGCAGTTCGCGTTCTAACTCTGTTTTTGTGACGGTCGGACCAAACCACCACCAACGCATCATGATCCGCGCATCGTCAGGCGGAGTTTGGAAACCTTTCTGCAAATTTTCGACGGTTTGCGAAAATGCTAAGCTGTTCAGCAGCAATGCGATAATCAACGAAATTGATAATGTAAATCTGTTCATTTTTTCTTACTTGATAAATTTTTGATATTCGTTTTCGATCGTTTCGGGTTTCGCTCTTTCAGCTAAGATCAGCAAACGATGCCGAAACCCGATCAATCTTTTCGGCTCTAAAACAAACTTTCGCGGTTCCAATTTCGGGTCAAACGCTTTTCTGCCGAACGGATTGAGCGCCAGCAATCCGTATCCGCGAACCATCATATGGGACGGAAAATCACGGTTTTTCGGAAAATCAAAGACCGCGACGGTGACTTCTTCATTTCCGATTTTACCGGAAACCATTGCCCATTTGCCGAGCGTTCCCCAGATTTTATCGCCCGTTAGACCTTCGCTATTTTTATATTCGCCGGTGAAATTATTGTTGGCTTGCGGCACGGAAATATTTCCGCTTTCATCAATGATTTTTTCGGGAACATTCGACGGTTGCTGGAGTTCGGTGGTCAGGTGAATGGCAAACATTCCTTCTTTGTTGTCGCCGAAAGTGACGTTTTCATCATTT
>CADEFG010000650.1 GCA_902826505.1 uncultured Acidobacteriota bacterium | reverse complement strand
TTTTCGATTTTGCCGAGAGCAAAGACGAGTTCAGATTTTCGAAGCTCCGGCAGAAACTTATGAATCGCAAGATCGCGGGGTTTATTTCAAAAATCGGACGATTAATTGTCTTTTTTCGGTTCGTCCGGTTTTTCGGGCGCGGTATTTTCTTTTGATTCTTCAGTTTTCACAGGGTTTTCGGTCTGATCGGTTTGCTCATTTTTGCCGTTGTCGTCTAAGGAAATGCCGAAGATTTTCGGGTTGTCCATAAACTCGGCGAGCTTCTCGGGATTGATCGTCGCGCGAATCACCGCTGCTTGTTCTTTGTCGATCGTGACGAGCGAGATCTTGACGTTTTTGCCCGCTTCGCGCATATACATATAAACCTGTTCGCCGGTGCGCGAACGAACGCGGAGAATCGAACTCCATTGAGCGCCGAACGAATCGCGCATCGCCGCCTGCATTTCTTCGTCGAGCGTTTCGCGCGAAAATTTCAAATCTTCAAAAATCGTCACGCTGAAACTTTTGACGCCCGCCGGACGGACGATGCTGACCGCCAGCCGCGCGAGCCACATAAACGGGATCTTGACCTTTTTGGCGCGGTATTTTGTTTTCAGATGGCGAACGATTTGTTCGTATTCGTTGCCTTTCGCGTTTACCGCGGGCGGCGCGTTAAAAGTGAAAGCCAATACAAATAAAGCCATCGCCAGTAAAATTCGTTTTCTCACTTTCATTGCCTTCACTCCTTATTTGTCATTTGTTTCGATGTCGATTTTCGGAATATTGAGCTTGCCGCTCAGCTCCATCAGCATATCAATATCGATCGGACCGATGACATTGACGAGCGCGATCGATTTCGATTCCGAAACGACGACCGCCAGACCGCTCATCAGATCGCCCGTAAACATCGTGTAAACATCAACTTTCTGATTGTTCTTTTTACTGCGGACATTCGCGAGCTTTTCCCAGCCCGGATTTTGGAGCTGCTGGCGGATCTCGTCAATATCGGCGATGTTGTATTCGTTTTCGTTCTCGAAATTGTAGACGCGCACGTAGATTCCCTTCAAATCCTTGATCGCCTGGCTGACTTTTTGCGCGTTGAGGTCTTTCGATTTTGTCAAAACGCGGCGTGCCAGATCGAGCAGTTTGCCCTCAACGTTGACTTCGACGACATCGCGCGCCTTTGTTTCGAGTCCGTTCAATCGTTCAAAACGAAGCCGGGCGTCCTGCGCGTTGACGGCGATTGCCGAAAACAAAAGAAGCGCGAAAAATGTCGATTTTAATAAATAACCGGTAAATGATTTCATAATGATTTCTCCAAAAAGATCTATTTTACAGTGTCGAGCGCGGCGGTTTTTTCTTCAATTCCGTCAACTTTATCCTTGACGATCTTGAGCTTGGAACCCGTGATCGAAAGCGCGAGCATCAGTTGGTCATACGCGTATTTTTCTTCGGCGGTCAGCGTTTCATTAAGCTCTTTTACTTTTATGTCCCGCCGAACCGTTTTGTCCGGGCGAATAATCGGCGCCGCATTCCGGCGAATCCTGACGCTCTGCGACTGGCTGAAACGCCGCGTCTTTTCAACAACTTTCACGGCTGGAATTTCGGGAGTTTGATAAACGGATTCGTCCGCCAACTGGTCGGCGCTTTTGGGCGGCGCGTAGGTTGCCGCGACGCTTTGGGCGACGGGAATTTTATTGTTCGCCAATTGAAACCAAACGGCGAACGAGATCACGGCGACCGCCGCGAAAGCCGCGAAGGCAAACCCGAGCCGAAAGAATCTGCGCGGTTTTTCGGGTTCGATCTCGAAAACTTGTCGGGGCAGCGCGGGCGGCGCTGTTTCCGCGTAGCGAAAAGCTTTGAGCGCGTTTTCGAGCCGTTCGATCTCGGCGTTTTCGCCGGTTTTGTCCCACAGATAATCTTCCTTCATAAATTACTCCCTGATGCCGAGTTTTTCGCGTAAAAGCTTCATTCCGCGATGCAGATTGACTCTCACCGAATCGGGCGTTAAGCCGGTCTTTTCGGCAATTTCCTGCCCGGTCATGCCTTCGACGAGCCGCAGAATCAAAGTTTCGCAATAAGTGTCGGGCAGCGCGCGGATCGCCGCTAAAATCTCGCGCGCTTCGGTTTGGCAATTTTTCTTTTCGCGCAAGTCTTCCGAAAGCTCTTCGGTCGGTTTGGCTTGCCGGTAAAATTCGGCGGCGCGATTGCGGGCAATCATCGCGAGCCACGCGCCGACGGCTGATTTTTCGCGCAAAGTATGCAGATTTTTATAAGCCGCCAGAAAAACTTCCTGGACGATGTCGTCCGTTTCGTCGCGCGGAACGCGCGCTAAGATAATGCCGTGAACGAGCGGCGCGAACATTTTGTAAAGCTCGCCGAAGGCTTCCGCGTCGCCGGCGCAGACGCGTTCGACGATCAGCACCGGCGCGGGCATTTTCTGCGCGGTGGCGGCGGCGGTCGTTTCGCTTTTGGCGAAGAAGAACATATTGCCTGTCATTTCGCGATCGGGCATTTCGTTAAAAAAAATGATGAACGGCGCGTGTTGCGTATAAAGTTGAAAATGAACGAATGATCAAAGTGAATACGCCGTTCATCAAAGTATAAATGGCTTTTTATTTGCTTGCCGGTATTAAAGACGCGCCGTTTGCCAAAACTGTTAACAAAAAAAAATTACTTTGCGGAAATCTACGGATAAATTAGGAAAAAGTTTGGAAGTCAAACAGAATATTTTTCGGGCTTTTTGTTTTTTTTCTTGGTCACCGAGCAAATCCGAAAAAAGACCGATTATCGAAAATGAAACAAAACTGGTAAAATCTATGTAAAATAATGCAAACAAATTCACTCCCTGAAAAATAAAAAAAGGAGCTTGGCAAAATGAGTAAAATGTTTTACGTTTTGATTTTGGCATTTATCGTGATTGTCATCGGCAACACTGTAATCATTGCCCAGACTGATATGAAACCGCCTGTTGCAAAAAAAGAACCGAAAGTATTAAAAATTCACGGCTACGAAATTACCGATAATTACGCGTGGCTGCGTGATCGAAACGAAAAGAAAAACCCCGAAATCATCAAATATCTCGAAGACGAAAACGCCTATACAGAAAGTTTTATGAAGCCGCACCAGCCGTTTGCCGATGCGCTTTATAAGGAAATGATCGGACGCATCAAACAGACCGATCTGAGCGTGCCGTACCGCCTCGGCGAATATTGGTATTTCAGCCGCACCGAAGAAGGCAAACAATATCCGGTTTATCTGCGGAGCAAAACGAAAGACGGCACGGGCGCGGAAATTCTGCTCGACCAAAATG
>CADEFG010000649.1 GCA_902826505.1 uncultured Acidobacteriota bacterium | reverse complement strand
GCGCATCTTTTGATCACCGAGCAGGAATATTTTGAACGGCTTTACGGCAAAGATTCGAAAGGTTTCGATTTCTGGCAGGATTTATCGCTCGAAGAATGCGGCGTGCTGGCGCGGGAAACTGCCGAACGATACGAAAAACTGCTTCGCAGATTTGACGACGAAGGCTTAGACCTGACGGCGCGTTACCGGACGAGCGAAGGCGTTTGGTATGAAAATACGTTCCGCGAAATGCTGACGCACGTGCCGTTTCATTCTTCGATTCACCGTGGAAATATTATGCTGAATCTTCGCGAAGCAGGTTTTGCGCCGCCGAAAATCGATTACATCATCTACCTGCGCGAAACAAAATATATTTAGTGAATCGTCAATCGTCAATCGTAAATTGGGTTTTTCGATTGACGACTGACGATTGACGATTGACGAATGGAACAGCAACCCGAACAACTCAGTTTTGATTTTTATAAAGAAAAACCGCATATCGCCCGCCAATCGCGCGACGAATTGCGGCTCACGCTCGGCAAATTCGCCGGACCGCTCGACCTGCTTTTATATCTCATCAAACAGGAACAGGCGAATATTTTCGATATTCCGATCGCGCGGATCACGGACGAATATTTGAAATATATCCGTTTGATGAAGAGTTTCGACATCACTTTGGCGGCGGATTTTCTGGTGATGGCGGCGACCTTGATCGAGATCAAATCGAAAATGCTGCTGCCCAAAGAAATCACCGAAGAAACGGAAGAAGAAATGGAAGACCCGCGCGAAGCGTTGGTCCGGCAATTGCTCGAACACCAGAAATTCAAAAACGCTTCGCAGATGCTTTACGAGCGCTCGACCGTCGAGCAAGCCGTCTTCGGGCGCGGAAAGATCGAATCGGACGAAAACAACGCCGAAACCAATGCTTCGGTTTTCGATCTGCTGACGGTTTTCCAAAAGATCCTTTCGCGCCACAAAGAAGAAGTTCAGATGGAGATCGAGCGCGAAGAAGTTTCGCTCGCCGATATGATAAAGAGTTTGAAAAAACAGATTTTCGAGAAAAAAGAGTTGAGTTTGCTGGCGTTTTTTGAAGAAATGCACACGCGCCGCGAGCTCGTCACGGCATTTATCGCGGTGCTCGAAATCGTCCGCACCGAAGGCGTCAAATTGATGCAAACCGCGACTTTCGGCGATATTATTTTGAAAAAGATTTGACAACAGATTACACCGATTGCAAGGATTATTTTCTTATTGATTTATAGAATCTTGAAAGTTTCAAATTAACAAATAAGCCCGTTATTATTATTAATAACAGCAAATTGTTTTAGAAATCTGTGTAATCCGTGTAATCTGTTGTCCTGATTTGTATGGAAATTGAAGAAAAACAACCGCGCAGCATCGCCGAGATCATTTCGATCGTCGAAGCGCTCGTTTTTGTCGCCGATGAGCCGATTACGGTCAAAACTCTCTCCGACGTTTTGGAAGAAGACCGCGAAACCATCGAAGCAGCGGTCGAAGAATTGAAACAGGAATACGAAGATCGGACGGGCGGTTTGCAATTACGCGAAATCGCGGGCGGCTGGCAAATTTCGACACGCACCGAATATCACGAAGAAGTCCGCAAATATTTAAAAACGCGCCCGAACGCGAAACTGTCGCTCGCCGCGCTCGAAACTCTGGCGGTGATCGCCTACAAACAACCCGTCACGGTTCCCGAAATCCTCGAAATTCGCGGCGTCCAGTCGGCATCGGCGATCAAGACGCTGCTCGACAAAAAACTGATCACCGCAAAAGGTCGCAAAGAAACCGTCGGGCGACCGATGATGTACGGCACGTCGAAGGATTTTCTGCTCCAATTCGGGTTAAAAGATTTATCGGAACTGCCTTCGATCGAAGATTTCGAGGATTTGGTTCAATAATGAAATTTACGGAAAATTCCGATGAAATCGTTATCAAACACGTTCCCGTAAAAGAATGGATAATCGGCGGGATTTTGACTTTTTTCAACGGCATTTTCTGTCTTTTTTTGTTATTCGCGATTTTAAGTGCGCCGCGCGGATTTTACGCCTCAATAATTGGCGAATGGATTGGCTTTCTTTCGGTTTTGTTCGTGGCGATAATATTTTTACTTGTCCTTCTTTTTGAAATCAAAACGATTCGCACGCCGCTCGCGACTGTCGCCGTCAACCGAAAAAATGCCCGTCTTGATATTGCTTATCAACGATTTTACGGCACAAAAGCCAAACGATTCTACTTTTATCAAATCGAAAAATTCAAATCATATAAAGGCAAGCTGATCTTTAAATCCTCGTATTTTCTGGCATTGGTGTTAGCTAATAAAAAAGTAATAAAATTAAAATTGCCGATCGGAAACGACAAGCGCGAAATCACAAAATTCATTAAGAAGCTGAATAAATTCGTGAAAGCCAAAAAGCCTGTTGACGGCAATTAATTTTTCTATATTTTTATGCAGACCGAACAGACCCAAAACGAACTAATCATCAGCGAAACGCCGGGCTGCGTGTGGATCATGGGTTTGTTTTTTGCGCTGATCGGCGGAATTTTTGTTTACGGCGCGCTCGGCGGTTTTACCGATTATGATCGGCACGCGCCGTGGACGATCGCACTCACGCTTTTTATGGGTTCGGCGGCGGTCGCGGTCGGAGTTTGGGTAATTTACAGCGCGCCGATCACGAAAGTCGTCATCGATCGCATCGAAAACACGGTTTTTATTCAGCGTTGGGGGTTGTTCGGAAAGCACAAAAGTTTTTATCACTTCGATGAGATCGAACAATTCATGCTGCTCGAAGAAAAAGACAACGAAGGCGATCCGGTCTGGGCTTTGGGAATGCTTCTGACCAATGAGGAAACGGTCAAAATTTCATCGGTCGCAAGCCACGACGAACGTTTCAAAAGCAATTTCGTCTTTGAGATCAATGAATTTATGCACAAACAAATGCCGCCGGCGCAGATGATTTTGGAACTCGAAGATGAATAGAACATCAGTATAATTCACTGACAATCGTCTATCGTTGCCGCCGACTCGCTACCGCTCGCTATACTGATTGACAAATTGCTCAAAAACCGTAAATCTCAGCCGCTTAAATCGGGTGCAAAGCCCAACAAAAACCGAAAGAGTAGGTGAAAAGATGAAAGCAAGGCGGAAATGCGTTAGAATCTTTCTCTTATGCTAGAAAGGCTAAATAAATTAATCGCGCAAGCCGGAATCGCGTCAAGACGCGGCGCGGACGAATTGATTATTGCGGGCGAAGTTTCGGTCAACGGCGCGGTCATCACCGAACCCGGCACGAAAGCCGACGC
>CADEFG010000648.1:1478-3303 GCA_902826505.1 uncultured Acidobacteriota bacterium | reverse complement strand
TGGCGAGCATTTCGATACGGTTGATAATCGGCTGTGTCCAGATATTCGTGACACCCGGCATTCTCAGAGCCGAATCCATTTCGGTAACGAGTTTTTCGCGCGTCAGTCCCGGTCGCCAATCGCTTTCGGATTTGAGATGAATAATCGTTTCCGTCATATTGATCGGCGAAGGATCGGTGGAAGTCTCGGCACGTCCCGCCTTGCCGACTGCCCATTCGACTTCAGGAAAACTTTTGATTATTTCGTCCTGTTTCTGCATAATCCGTGTTGCTTCGTCGAGTGAAATCGCCGGATCGGTAACGGGCATAAAAAGTAAATCGCCTTCATTGAGCGGCGGCATAAATTCCGAACCGATTTGGGTTGCTGCCCATGTTGCCCCCAAGAAAAACGCAAAGGCAATCGAAACGGTCAAAACGCGGCGGCGCAAGGCTGAAATCAAAATCGGCTTATAAACAGCGCGAATCCATTTCATCAAGGGATTCCACTCTTCGGGGCGCATCTTCCCGCCTAGAAAGAAACTACAAAGAACCGGCACGAGCGTGACTGCCATCAACGCGGCGGCAATCATCGCAAAGGATTTGGTAAAAGCCAGCGGATGAAAAAGTTTTCCTTCCTGTCCGGTTAAAGCAAAAACAGGCGCAAAGGCGAGAATAATAATGACCATCGAAGCGAAAATCGGTCGTCCGACCATTTTTGTTGATTCAATTACTGCTTGCAAAACGGCTTTTTTGTCGCGAGTATCAATCCCCTTACTCTCAATGGTGCGATAAGCGTTTTCGACCACCACAATTCCGGCATCAACCAAATCGGAAATCGCAATCGCAATTCCGGCGAGCGACATAATGTTCGACGTGATGCCGAAATATTTCATAAATAAAAACGACACCAAAACGGCGAGCGGCAACGGAATTGTCACGACTAAAACAGAACGAAAATGGGCGAGAAAGATCAGATTGACGAGCGTAACCAGAATCAATTCTTCAATCAAAGCCTCGCGCAAAGTGTCGGCGGTTCGCTCAATGAGCTGTGTGCGGTCATAAAAGGAAACCAATTTGACATCCTTCGGCAGTCCCGATTTTATTTCCTCGATTTTTTTCTTGACCGCTTCGATGGCTTCGAGCGCGCTCACGCCGTAGCGGGCGATAACTACACCGCCAACTGCTTCTTTACCGTTTTTGTCCAGCGAACCCGTGCGAAAAGCGTTGCCGAGTTTGACCGTGCCGATGTTTTTGACATAAATCGGCGTTCCATTGTTTGAACCGACGACAATGTTTTCAACGTCGGCGACGGATTCGACCAGACCGATCCCGCGCACGACAGACCATTGCCCAGCTTGCTCGACCACGTTTCCGCCGACATTCGTATTCGATTTTTCGACTGCTTCAACCACCACCGAAAGCGGCAAATTGACTGAGCGTAGTTTATTGGGATCAACATCAACTTGATACTGCTGAACATATCCGCCAACTGTCGCAACCTCGGCGATACCGGGAACGCTATTTAGTTGATACCGCACAAACCAGTCCTGCACCGTGCGTAAATCGCGCAGGTTCATTTCATCTGATTCAAGCGTATACCAGAATATTTGTCCGACTCCGGTGGCATCAGGTCCGAGCGTCGGCGTTACGCCTTCGGGCAGTTGTTTGGTAACTAAATTGAGCCTTTCCAAAACCCGTGTTCTCGCCCAATACAAATCAACATTGTCCTCAAAAATCACATTAACCATCGAGAAACTAAATGCCGAATTTGCCCGCACCGTGCGGACACCTGCCAGACCTTGCAGACTCGTCACCAGCGGATAAGTTATCTGGTCTTCGACTTCCTG
>CADEFG010000648.1:0-1378 GCA_902826505.1 uncultured Acidobacteriota bacterium | reverse complement strand
TTGTTCGGATAATAACTGACTGAATAGAGGTGTCGAATCTCCAGCGCAATTTGCTCAAAGGCTTCATCCATATCTACCTGACCTTTGGGAAAAAAAGCCTTTCCGCCCGAAGTTGAAGCCAGTTCCTTCAAAGTTTCTCTGCCGTTTAAGCCGCCTTTGAGCGGATAATAACCGCCAAAGCCGATGGCGTAAATAATGACCTCAGATTCCCGTAATCTCCGGCGTAGTTCGCGGTAGGAATAGCGAGAATTGTTATCCTCACCGTCGCTGATCAAAAGCACGACTTTTTTTGGGTGTGAGCCTTGCATAACTTTTTCCACTCCCAGATACACAGCATCATAAACGGCTGTATTTCCCTGCGGCTCGACAAGGTTAAATTTATTCAAAATGGCATCGCTATCGCGCGTTCTATCCAACAACAAACGGGCGCGTGAATTAAAATCAATCAGAAAGAACTCGTCCCGGTTGTGGGTTGTGTTTATAAAGGAGGCGAGAGCTTCTTTAGCTTGATTGATTTTTTTCTCACTCATCGAACCCGAAGTATCAAAAACGATGCTGATAGATGCCGGAGTATCTTCGTCACTAAAAAAATGAATCTCCTGCAACGTTTTGTTATCGAAGACGTTAAAGATATTTTTGTTCAAACCCGTAACCGCCCGCCCTTCCCTGTCCGTCACGCTGACATTAAAGGTAACGAGATCGGTATTGATGGTTAAAGGCTGATCGTCTTGCGGCGTTTTGTCGGTTTGCTTTTGAGCAACCAAAGGCTGAGTCGCTATCAACATCAAGACCAATAAAATCAGAACAATACGCCAAATATTTTGAAGCCGCGCATAAGTTTTAACTTTCATAACTCCTCCTTCAATTTTTTTTTCTGATTCTCACTTTCAAATGTTTCGGCAGTTGCGAGATTTCCGAGCTGCAAGTTTTCAAGCGGAAAAAGGTTTCCACAACTTGCCGAAAATTAACAAGAATCAAGTAACGGTTTTCTCTTCCGAACTCTATTTACTGAGCCATAATCGGGAATGACGTTTTGCCTTTCCCGGCTCCGCCTTCAAAAGCTACTTGCATCTGCCATTCACCTGCCATTTCGAGCTTGACTTTACCGTTATAAACGCCGGGCGTTCCCGATGTCGTCAAGGTTGCCGCGTCATTCATCGCGGGCATCGTCCCCATGGCGGGCATAAAGAAATTTACCGAAGCCGCTCCAACGTCAACCGTTTTCCCGGAAGAATCAGTAAAGCTCAACGTAAAATCATTTGCCCCGTTTCGGATAACTCCGTCGGCAGTTGCCAGCGTAATTGTCAAATTATTGACCGTGCCGGTTTTGACCATTTTTCCGCTTGTCGCGGAACTCCCGCCGCCTGAACCGCAGGCG
>CADEFG010000647.1 GCA_902826505.1 uncultured Acidobacteriota bacterium | reverse complement strand
ATGAAACGTCTTTTCGTTGATTCGACTTTTACCAAAGAAGGCTGGCTGACGCTCGGACTGGTCGGCGCGGCGCAAAGCGGAATTACCGACAGTTATTCAAATACGGGCAGTATGTATATCACTTCGCTCGCCTTTTTGCCGTTGGGACTCGCGCCGGCGCACCGGTTCTGGTCTGATCCTTTTACCGAATGGACGCAGCTCAAAGCCTGGAGCGGAAAACCTTTTGCAAGAGATCACGCGATCGAGGATTAAAAATTTATGATTTTACATTTTCAAGCCGAAGCGGTCGAAATCGAGGAAACCGAGCTCGGCGTTCTGGTCGTCGGCTTTTACACGGAAGAAAATTATCTGATGATCCAGCAAAGTCTCGACGAGCCGGACGAGTTGGAAAACGAGCGGCGCGGTATGAACGCCTATCACATCGAGCGCGACGACCAATCTTTCGGCGGTTACGGCGGCGTCCGTCAAATAATCCTGCGCCGCGATTCGATCGAGACGGAATTTGACGAAACCGGCAAGGAAAATCTGCAATGTAACGGCGTTAAGGTAGATTTTCCACCGGATTCGACCGATTTCGAGCTGCTCGCCGAAAAACTCCGGCTCATTTTCGGCGATTCGCTGACCGTTGATGAATCCTGAAAAAGTTTTTCGGATGCGCAAATTTTCTATTTGAGAGGTAATTTTTATGAAATTTTTTCACGCAATTTTTATTGTAATTGTTTTGTTTTCCGCGTCTCCGGCGCAAACGAAACCGCCGCAGGAAACCGTTCTCGACCGTTTTCTGCGCTACGTCAAGATCGACACGCAATCGGCGGAAGATCAAACGAGCGTGCCGAGTACGAAAAAGCAGTTTGTTTTGGCAAATCTGCTCGCCGACGAGCTCAAAAAACTCGGCGTCGAGAACGTTCGCGTCAGCGAATTTTCGATCGTTTACGGTATGATTCCGGGCAATCTCGCGGATAATTCAAAAGTTCCGACGATCGGTTTTATCGCGCATATGGACACCTCGCCGGCGGTTTCGGGCGCGAATGTCAACGCGATCATCCACAAAAATTATCAGGGCGGCGACATCGTTTTGCCCGGAGATAAAACGCAGATCATCTCGGTCGAAAAAAATCCGATCCTCAAGGAATTGATCGGCGACGACATTATCACCGCCGACGGCACGACGCTTCTCGGTTCCGACGACAAAGCCGGAATCTCGGAAATTATGACGATGATCGATATTCTGCGCCAGAATCCAAACATCAAACACGGCAATCTGGCGATCGCTTTTACGCCCGACGAAGAAGTCGGCGGCGGAATCGACAAATTCGATGTCGAGGGCTTCGGCGCCAAGTTCGCCTACACGGTTGACGGCGAAGAGCTCGGCGAAATCTCGAACGAAACCTGGAGCGCCCGCACGGCGACCGTCACGTTCAAAGGCAAATCGACGCATCCCGGCACGGCAAAAGGCATTATGATCAATTCGGCTTACGCGGCGGCTGATTTTCTGACGCGTTTTCCGAAAGATATGCTGCCCGAAACGACCGAAGGTCGCGTCGGCTTTGTGCATCCTTACGCCAACACGCTCGATGTTGAGGAATCCGTCGTTAAAATCTTGTTGCGCGATTTTGAGATCAAGGGCTTGGAAGCCAAAGAAGCGATCTTGAAAAAAATGATCGGCGAAACGCAGGCGAAATTCCCCGACGTGAAGATCAATATGGACGTCAAGGTCGGTTATCTGAATATGAAGGAGGTTTTAAAGGATTTCCCGCAGCTCACGGATTACGCGATCGAAGCGGCAAAACGCGCCGGAATCGCCGCGAATCTTCGACCGATTCGCGGCGGCACGGACGGTTCGAATTTAACTTTCCGCAAATTGCCGACGCCGAACCTTTTCACGGGCGGCAGTAATTTTCACGGGAAATTGGAATTTAATTCGCGCCGAGGCTTGGAAAAATCGACCGAAACGCTTGTTCATCTGGTGCAGATCTGGGCGGAAAAATCGAAATAAATAATTCTCCGAAAACGCCGTGCTTATGATGGCAAATTTTATTAACGGGCTTGAGCTGAGCCGTTTGTTTTATCTCGAAGCGGTCAAACCGCTGCTTGATGAAAACTTTCCGCACTTGCGTTACGGCGCGGCGCTCACCGGCTACGGCTCGGAGGTTTTAGGATTTGACACGGAAATGTCCACCGACCACGATTGGGGTGCGCGGTTAATGATTTTTCTCGATGAAGTCGATTTTGCCGCGCACCAGACGGCGCTCGACGATATTTTAAGCCGCCGGCTGCCTTATGAATTTCGCGGTTATCCGACCAATTTCAGCCCGCCCAACCCGGACGACAAGGGCACCCGGCGGCTCGAAAAGATCGAGCGCGGTTTGATCAATCACCGCGTCGGTTTTTTCACGATTCGCGGATTTTTTCTCGATTATCTGAATTTTGATCCGAATCGTCCGCTCGAAGCTGCCGACTGGCTGACATTTCCCGAACAAAAATTGCGGACGATCACGGCGGGCGCGGTTTACCACGACGAGCTCGGCTTGCGAGAAACGCTTCGTAAATTCGAATATTATCCGCGCGACGTATGGCTTTATCTGCTCGCTTCGGGTTGGAACAGAATCAGCCAGGACGAGCATTTGATGGGACGCGCCGGCAGTGTCGGCGACGAGATCGGTGCCGGAATCATCGCGGCGCGGCTCGTTCGCGATTTGATGCGGCTTTGTTTTTTGATGGAAAAGCAATACGCGCCCTATCCGAAATGGTTCGGGACGGCTTTTTTGAAGTTAAAGTGCGCTGATGATTTATCGCCCGCTTTGAAAAATGTCTTGTCGGCAGAAAACTGGCGCGAGCGCGAGAAATTTCTGGTCGTCGCCTACGAATATGTCGCCGAAATGCACAACCGTCTGGAAATTACCGAACCGCTTCCGGCAACCGCCGCTAATTTTTTCAACCGTCCTTTTCTGGTCATTCACCTGCACGGAAAATTTGCGGATGAAATTTCACGGCGCATCAACGAACCGTCAATAAAACGTCTGACAGAAAGTCCGCTGATCGGAAGTATCGACCAGATCAGCGATAACACGGATATTTTGTCCGACCCGCGATGGCGCGAAACTTTGCGAAAATTATATGAGTGAAGAACAAATCATCAATTCGTCAAAAGCGCCCGAGCCGGTCGGGCTTTACCCGCACGCGCGGCGCGTCGGGAATCTGTTGTTTCTGTCGGGCGTCGGACCGAGGGAAAGAGGCACGAAGAAAATTCCGGGCGTCGAACTCGATGAAACGGGTGCCATCGTTTCCTACGACATCGAAACGCAGTGTCGTTCGGTTTTT